>NZ_JBFBCG010000006.1:0-172410 GCF_040683105.1 Streptomyces sp. NPDC051020
GCGGCCGCGCGCCCCCGCCCCCCCCGCGCGCGGGGCGCCCGCCCCCCCCGCCCCCCCCCCCGGCGGCGGGGCGCCCGCCCCCCCAGCCGCCGCGGCCGCCGCTTCCAGCTCGGCCGGCCGACGCCACCCGTGCTCGCCGCGCGCCCTCAGCCAGGCCGTCGTCTCCTGCGGCGGCATCGCGGCAGCCACCAGCCATCCCTGCACCGCGTCGCAGCGCAGGTCCCGCAGCCGCTCCCACGTCTCGTCGTCCTCGACGCCCTCGGCGACGACCAGCAGGCCCAGCGAGTGGGCCAGATCGATCGTGCAGCGGACGATCTCCGCGTCCTCGTGGTCGACGGCCAGCCGGGCCACGAACGACCGGTCGATCTTCAGCTCGCTGACCGGCAGCCGGCGCAGGTGGACCAACGAGGAGTACCCCGTACCGAAGTCGTCGAGCGACATCTTCACGCCGTGCCCGGTCAGCCCGGCCAGCGTGTCCGCGGCGCGCTGCGGGTCCTCGAGCAGTACGTGTTCCGTGATTTCCAGCTGCAGGGAGCCGGGAGGAACGCCGTGCCGGGCGAGCCGGGCCGCGACGCCGCCCGCGAAGCCGGGGGTGTGGACGTCGCGCGGGGAGACGTTGACCGCGACGGGGACGAACAGCCCCTGTGCCCGCCACCGGGCGACCTGTGCCAGCGCCGTCTCCAGCACGTACTCGGTGAGATGCGGCATCAGACCCGACGACTCGGCGATGGCGATGAACTCGTCCGGAGGGACCCGCCCGCGCTCCGGATGCACCCAGCGCACCAGTGCCTCGAGTCCGGCCACCTGCCCGTCGAAGCGGACCTTCGGCTGGTAGTGGAGCTCCACCTCTCCGGCGTCCAGGGCACGCCGCAGGTCACCGAGGAGACCGAGCCGGTCCGGGGTGTTGCTGTCCCGCTTCGACTCGTACACCTCGACGCCCGTACGGTCCCGCTTGGCCTGGTACATCGCCACATCGGCGCGCCTGAGCAGCCCATCCGCGTCCAGTGCGTGCTCGGGGTAGACGGCGACACCGGCACTGGCCTCCAGCACCAGGGTGAGTCCGTCGAGGTCCAGCGGTGAGGAGAGCTCGGCGACCAGATGGCGGGCGACGCGCTGGGCGCTGGTGGTGGAGTCCGCGGTCGGGAGCAGTACGGCGAACTCGTCGCCGCCGAGCCGCGCGGCCTCCGCTCCGCGCGGCAGGGCCAGCCGGAGCCGTTCCGCTATCTGCAGCAGCAGCCGGTCCCCCGCCAGATGACCGAGGGTGTCGTTGACGGCCCGGAACCGGTCGAGGTCGATCAGGACGAGGGCGGATCTGGCGCCGGTGCTCTCGGCGTCCTCCAGAGCCGTCCAGGTGCGCTCCAGCATCCACTGCCGGTTGGGCAGTCCGGTCAGCGGGTCCCGCAGCTGCTCCTCGGCTCTGGCCCGGGCGATCCAGAGGGTGGAGTCCAGGGCGATCAGCGGGACTGCGAAGAGCGGCAGCAGAACGGGGGTGGTCATCGCGACGACACAGATCAGCGGGGCGATGCCGAACAGGGCGACCACGACGAGTCCCTGCCGCAGCAGGGCCGTGCGCGCGATGGTCGGCAGCCCGCCGCCCTGAGTTGCCCGCGCGTACCACAGGAGGACCCGGGTGACGAGGAGATAGGTGGCGGCGGAGAGGAGGACTTCCGGGACTGCGTGAATGCCCCAGTCGAGTGGCTGCCAGGGCGACTCGACGGTCTGCACCTCACCGAACGCGGCGAGGACCAGCGCCGCCGCCCCTATCCCCAGGATGTCCACCGCCCCGTGCAGCAGCCCCTGCGACCAGCGGTGTCTTCGTGCGACGCCGACGAGGACGACGACGACCATGCTGACGAGTCCGGCGGACACCCAGCCGTAGAGCAGCAGGACGGCCAGGGTGAGGGCGGCGCCTGATCCGGTCCCGCCCCACCAGCGGTCGCGCCCGAGGGCCACCAGATGGCCGACGATGATTCCGGTGAGGACGGCGAGCGACCAGCCGGCCTCGCCGTCCGGGAAGAGCGCGTGCCCGTCGCTCACGCTCTGGTAGAAACCGGTCCCGAGCTGGACAGTGGCGATCGCCATGACGACGGCACCCACTTTGGGGGCGAGGCCGACGAAACCTTGCAGCCGCGACACCGGTGCGGCGCTCTCGGTCGGTTTCATTCCGTCCCTCTCACAGCCGGCGGTGCCGATGTCACCTGTTGTCCCGCTCCCATGCCACCACGGCCCCACGACGGTCATGCAGCCGGGGCACGGCAGGCGCACCTCTCAACAGTAGGCCGCGAAACCCCCTACGGGCAGCGCTCTACAGCTCTTGCCCGAATGCGATCCGACCATCCGTCAGCGCCGGTTATGCGCCGAACGGGTGAACCCTGACGTCCCGACCGCGCCTCTTGCCCGGACGGGCCCGTTCCATATCACGTCCGGGCCCGTCCCGAACACCGTCCGGCGCCACCGCGGCCCGCTACTCCTCAACCGGTTCGGCGACAGGTACAGCCGCCGCGCGCGCCGCTTCCGGCCCCTCTTCGAGCAGCACGGCGAAGCCCGCCCCGTCCAGAACCGGAACCTTCAGCTGCATGGCCTTGTCGTATTTCGAGCCCGGGTTGTCGCCGACCACAACGAAGGAGGTCTTCTTGGAAACCGAACCGGTGACCTTGGCTCCTCGGCTCTGCAGGGCGTCTTTCGCACCGTCCCTGGTGTGGTCGGCCAACGTGCCGGTGACGACGACGGTGAGGCCTTCGAGCGGCCGGGGCCCCTCGTCCCCGCCCGCGGCCTCATCCGCCATCCGGACCCCGGCCTCCCGCCACTTGCGCAGGATCTCCCGGTGCCAGTCCTCCGCGAACCACTGGGTGACCGAGGCGGCGATGATGGGTCCGACCCCGTCGGCGTCGGCCAGTTCCTGCTCGGTGGCCGCCTCGATGCGCTCCATCGAACGGAACTGACGGGCCAGCTCCGCGGCCGCGACCGGGCCCACATGACGGATCGACAGACCGGTGAGAATCCGGGCCAGGGGAGCCTCCTTGGCGGCAGCGACGGATTCCAGCATCGCCACGGCGTTCTTCTTCGGCTCGCCGTGCTGATTGGCGAAGACCAGGGCGGTCTTCTCCTCGCCGGTCCTCGGGTCGCGCTTGGGCAGTCCGCTGTCCATGTCGAGCACATAGGCCCGGATCGGCAGCAGCTGCTCGATGGTCAGTCCGAAAAGATCGCCCTCGTCGCTCATCGGCGGTTCCACAGGCTCCAGCGGCCTGGTCAGAGCGGCCGCGGCAACGTAGCCGAAGTGATCGATGTCCAGGCACTTGCGGCTCGCGAGGTAGGCGACGCGCTCCCGCAACTGGGCCGGGCAGGAGCGCGCGTTGGGACAGCGGACGTCGATGTCGGCCTCCTTCATGGGCCGCAGCTCCGTCCCGCACTCGGGGCAGTGGGTCGGCATCACGAACGCCCGCTCGGTGCCATTGCGCAGATCGACGACCGGGCCGAGGATCTCCGGGATCACATCGCCCGCTTTGCGGATCACCACCGTGTCGCCGATGAGGACGCCCTTTTCCTTCACCACGTTCTGGTTGTGCAGCGTGGCGAACTCGACCTCGGAGCCCGCCACCTCGACCGGCTCGACCTGCGCATACGGAGTGACCCGGCCGGTGCGTCCGACGCCGACCCGGATGTTCACCAGCTTGGTGTTCACCTCCTCCGGCGGGTACTTCCAGGCGATCGCCCAGCGCGGGGCGCGCGAGGTGGAGCCCAGCCGGCCCTGGAGCGCGATCTCGTCGACCTTGACGACGACGCCGTCGATCTCGTGCTCCACGGAGTGCCGGTTCTCGCCGAAGTGCGCGATGAACTCCCGTACACCGTCGAGGGAGTCGACGACCTTGTTGTGTCCGGCAGTGGGCAGGCCCCACTCGTGCAACAGCTCGTAGGCGTGTGAGAGACGGTCGATCCCGAAGCCCTCACGGGCACCGATGCCGTGCACCACCATGTGCAGCGGGCGGCCCGCGGTCACCTTCGGGTCCTTCTGGCGCAGCGAACCCGCCGCCGCGTTGCGCGGGTTGGCGAACGGCTTGTCGTCGGCCGCCACCAGCCGGGCGTTCAGCGCCTCGAATGCCTCCATCGGGAAGAAGACCTCGCCGCGGATCTCGACCAGCTCCGGGATCCGGTCGCCCTTCAGCCGGTGCGGGATCTCGGCGATCGTGCGGACGTTGGGGGTGATGTCCTCTCCGGTGCGGCCGTCCCCACGGGTCGCCGCGCGGGTCAGCACCCCTCGTTCGTAGGTGAGGTTGACCGCGAGGCCGTCCACCTTGAGCTCGCACAGGAAGTGGTAGCCGGTCGTGCCGATGTCCTTGGCGACGCGCTCGGCCCAGACCGCCAGCCCCTCGTCGTCGAAGGCGTTGTCCAGGGAGAGCATCCGCTCGCGGTGCTCGACCGAGGTGAACTCCGTCCGGTACGGCCCCGCGACCTTCTGGGTCGGCGACTCGGGCGTACGCAGCTGCGGATACTCGTCCTCCAGCTCCTGCAGCGAGCGCATCAGCCGGTCGAACCCGGCGTCGCTGACGACCGGCTGGTCATTCACGTAGTAGCGGAAGCGGTGCTCCTCGATCTGCTCGGCGAGGAGCGCATGCCGCCCCTGTACCTCCGCGGGCACTTCCGAATGCTGTCCGCCGGCCATCGTCTCGTCCTCCCGTTACCCGATACCCGTTACTCAGGGTTGTCTGCGAGCGATCTCGCGGCCCGGGCGCAATGGGCGAGCGCGGCGCGCGCGTACGCGGGCGACGCACCCGCGAGGCCGCACGACGGGGTGATCACCAACGACTCGGCGAGAGTCCCCGGATTCAGTCCCAGCCTGCGCCACAGCGTCCTGACACCCATGACGCTACCGCCCGGGTCCGACAATGCGTCCGAAGCCGGGTCGGCGCCGGGCACCACACCGAGGAAGAGCTGGGTCCCGCCCTCGACCGCTTCCCCGATCGCCTCCTCCTCACGCTCGGTGAGCAAGGAGAAGTCGAACGAGATGCCGTCGGCCCCGGCGCGCCGGAGCAGCGCGAACGGTACGTCGGGCGCGCAGGTATGGACGACCGTGGCGCCGTCCCCGTTCGCCGCCAGCACCTCGCGGAGCGTGCCCTCCACCACCTGCCGGTCCACGGTCCGGTAGGTGCGGTATCCGCTCGCCGTCCGGATCTGTCCGCGGAGCACACCGGTCAGGGACGGCTCGTCGAGCTGCAGGATCACCTGCGCGCCGGGCACCCTGCGCCGTACGTCGGCGAGGTGGTTCCGCAGCCCCTCCGTCAGGGAGCCCGCCAGATCGCGGCAGGCGCCCGGGTCGCCGAGCGCTGCCTCGCCGCCCCGGCGCTCCAGCGCGGCGGCCAGCGTCCAGGGGCCGACGGCCTGGACCTTGAGCGGTCCTTCGTACCCCTGGGTGAACTCCTCCAGGGCGTCGAGGTCCTCGCCGAGCCAGGAGCGGGCCCGGCGGGTGTCGCGGCCCGGCCGGTCACTGATCCGCCAGCCACTCGGCTCGACGTGGCCGTACATGTCGACGAGCAGCCCGATGGTCCGCCCGATCATGTCCGCGCCGGGCCCGCGTGCGGGCAGTTCCGGCAGATACGGCAGCCCCTCGCCGTCCCCGAAGGACCCGGTGACGGTCTTCGCCGCCTCCCGCGCGTCTCCCCCGGGCATCGACCCGATCCCGGTGGCGCGGCATCCGCTGAACTTGCTTTTCTCGCTCACGCGGGAAGCCTACGGTCCCGGTCGCCGGGCCCGTCGCGGGGCGGGCCCGGCAGAGCGCTTGCCCGGCCCCTGCCCGGGTCCCGGTCCGGCCGCGATCCTGGTCCCGGTCAGCGCCCAGGGCGGACTGTCAGGTCATTGACCTCGGCGTCCCGCGGCAGATCGAGTGCCATAAGCAGCGTGGTGGCCACGGACTCCGGGTCGATGAACCGGGAGGCGTCGTACTCCTTGCCCTCCTGCCGGTGGACCTTGGCCTGCATGGGGCTGGCGGTGCGCCCGGGGTAGACGGAGGTCACCCGTACCCCGTTCTCGTGCTCCTCGTGGCGCAGCGAGTCGGCGAGCGCCTTCAGGCCGTGCTTGCTCGCGGCGTACGCACCCCACTCCGCGTGCGCGCTGAGCCCGGCGCCCGAGTTCACGAAGACGACATGGCCCTGGGCGACCCGCAGCTGCGGCAGGAAGAGCCGGGTCAGCTCGGCGGGGGCGACCAGGTTGGCGTTGAGCTGGAAGTGCCATGCCTTGGGCGTGAGATCGCCGACCCGGCCGAGCTCCACGACGCCGGCGATGTGCAGCAGCGAGTCGAGCCGCTCCGGCAGCGACTGCTGGGCGAACGCCCAGGAGAGCCGGTCCGGGTTGCCGAGGTCGCCGACGAGCGTGCGGGCGCCGGGGTGCAGCGCGGCAAGCTCCTTGGCGCGACCGGCGTCCCGGGCCAGCAGCACGAGCTCGTCGCCCCGCTCCAGAAGACGGCGTGCGACGGCCGCGCCGATGCCGGAGCCTGCGCCGGTGATGAGATGAGTGGACATGGCCCCATGGTCGCATCCGCCGATGGGCCTACCGCAGGCCGGACCACTCCTCCAGGTACGCCAGGGCCCCGACCCCGTCCTTCGCGAAGAACACCAGATCGGCGAGCGGAATCGGCAGGAAGCCCTCGTCCTCCATGCGCTGGAACTGCTGGCGCAGCCCGTCGTAGAAGCCCGCCGTGTTGAGCAGGACCACCGGCTTGTCGTGCTTTCCGTGCTTCTTCAGCTCCAGGATCTCGGTCGCCTCGTCGAGCGTCCCGGTACCTCCCACCATGATCACAATCGCGTCTGCCTTCTCCAGAAGCAGCGCCTTGCGCTCGGCGAGATCGCGCGCGATCACCATCTCGTCGGCGTTGGTACGCGCCTTCGCGGCCAGGAAGTCGACCGACACCCCGACCAGCCGTCCGCCCGATTCCTGCACGCCGTCGGCGACGACCTTCATCAGCCCGCTCTCCGACCCTCCCCAGACCAGTGTGTGCCCGCCCTTGCCGAGCAGTTCGGCGAATTCGCGGGCGGGCTGGGTGTAGCGGTCGTCGAGGTCGGCGGCGGAGAGGAAGACGCAGATGTTCATGGATGCACCGTATGCGACGCCACTGACACTCCACGGAGCCGGGGAAGAAAACGGCGGACGGAGCGGCTGCACCTGACATGACTTCCACTCCAGGACACCGCATCACCGTCGAGCCAGGCACCGAGCACGTGCGCGTGGTGCGCGACGGACAGCTGCTCGCCGAGAGCCGCCGTCCGCTCGTACTGCGCGAGACGGGCTGTCCGGTGCGCTACTACCTGCCGCCGGCCGACGTCCGTACGGAACTGCTGACGGCGTCGGACACCCACACCCACTGTCCGTTCAAGGGAGATGCCTCCTACTGGTCACTGCCGGACGCGGCCGATCTCGTCTGGGCCTATCCGGACCCGAAGCCCGAAGTCGCCGCGATCAAGGACCACTTCTGCTTCTACGACACCGAGACGGTATCCGACTGACCGTCAGGCGCTGCTCTCACGTGCCGAATTGAAAATTCCCACACGTTCCCGGCCGGAGAGATGAGTTCGGCGATGCTGCGGAGTCACTCCCGCGCGTGTTCGCCAGGGGTCAGCCCTGGCCGACCGCTGCTTCGGTGCGCCGCACCGTCGTCGCGATCGTCGCCGAGCCGACCACCCGCGTCCCGTCGTACAGCACCACCGCCTGGCCCGGGGCCACGCCCCGTACCGCCTCGGCGAAGGTGACGTTCAGTGTGCCGTCCACGAGCTCGGCGGTCACCTCGGTCTCACCTCCGTGGGCGCGGAGCTGGGCGGTGTAGGTGCCGGGGCCGACCGGGGCGGTGCCGCACCAGCGGGGCTTGATGGCGGTCAGCGCGGTGACGTCGAGCGCCTCGACCGGGCCGACCGTCACCGTGTTGTTCACCGGGGAGATGTCCAGGACGTAGCGCGGCTTGCCGTCGGGGGCCGGGTGGCCGATGCGCAGGCCCTTGCGCTGGCCGATGGTGAAGCCGAAGGCGCCCTCGTGGGTGCCGACCTTCGTACCCGACTCGTCGACGATGTCGCCCTCGGCCGTGCCGAGCCGGCTCGCCAGGAAGCCCTGGGTGTCGCCGTCGGCGATGAAGCAGATGTCGTGACTGTCGGGCTTCTTCGCGACGGCCAGGCCGCGGGCCTCCGCCTCGGCGCGGATCTCCTCCTTGGTGGTGAGGGTGTCGCCGAGCGGGAACATGGCGTGGGCGAGCTGCTTCTCGTCCAGGACGCCGAGGACGTACGACTGGTCCTTGGCCATGTCCGAGGCGCGGTGGAGCTCACGGCTGCCGTCCGCGTTCAGCACGACCGTGGCGTAGTGGCCGGTGCAGACGGCGTCGAAGCCGAGGGCGAGCGCCTTGTCGAGCAGCGCCGCGAACTTGATCTTCTCGTTGCAGCGCAGGCACGGGTTGGGGGTGCGGCCCGCCTCGTACTCGGCGATGAAGTCCTCGACCACGTCCTCGCGGAAGCGTTCCGCCAGGTCCCAGACGTAGAACGGGATGCCGATGACGTCCGCGGCGCGGCGGGCATCGCGGGAGTCCTCGATGGTGCAACAGCCGCGCGCTCCGGTACGGAACGACTGCGGGTTCGCGGAGAGGGCGAGGTGCACACCGGTCACGTCGTGGCCCGCCTCGGCGGCGCGGGCCGCTGCGACGGCGGAGTCGACACCGCCCGACATGGCGGCGAGCACCCGGAGGGGGCGCGGGGAAGTCTGATTCATAGCTCCTCCAGGGTACGGGTCGCCGGGAACCGAACGCTCGCGGATATGCGTTGTCGATCACATGGGGACCAAGGGGACGGCGGGTGCCAAGGGCTCCGCAGGGGCGACGTCGGGGCACGGCATCAGCCGGCGCGGGCTGCTGATCGGCGCTGCCGTCACGGCCGTGGGCACGGCGGCGCTGGCGCGGACGAAGCTGGAGCACGCCTGGTGGCGACTGCCGGGAGTCGACAAACCCCGGAAGCCGGGTGAGCTGGATTACGCCCGGGCGGAGTGGATAGCGGCCTCCCCGGCGAACTGGCGGCGGGCAGACCGCCCCGCCGACTACGACATCGACCGGGTCGTCATCCATGTCACTCAGGGCAGCTACCGCAGCGCGGTCAAGGTCTTCCAGAGCCCGGACCACGGGGCGGCGGCGCACTACGTGGTGCGCCGGGACGGCCATGTGGCGCAGATGATCCGCGAGCTGGATGTGGCGTTCCACGCCGGGAACAGGTCGTACAACGAGCGCAGTGTCGGCATCGAGCACGAGGGGTTCGTGGACCGGCCGCAGGACTTCACGGCGGCGATGTACGCGTCGTCGGCGCGGCTGACGGCCGCGATATGCGGGCGGTACGGGATTCCGGTGGACCGCGAGCACATCATCGGGCATGTGGAGGTGCCGGGCACGGACCACACCGATCCCGGTCCGCACTGGGACTGGGACCGGTATCTCAAGCTGGTACGGGCAGCGGCTGCCGGCCCGACGAGGGGCCCCGGGGGCCCGAGACCCCAGAAGGTGTCCGGCGGATGAGGGCCCGACAGCCCTTACGGCCTCCCCCACGACAGGGAGTGGATCAGCGAGCGGCGTCGCGCGGCTTCGACGGCAAGGCGGAGGACGGAGCCGACGCGAAGGGGGCCCCTCCCATGCCCTTGAGGCCATGGGGGAGTCGGCGACCGACGACAACGCCGCAAGCACAGTCGCAGGGCGTCCGGGGCCCACACCTTGTCGCGGCGGAGGCCGTCAGCTGAGCCCCGCCGTCCTGGCGCGCTCGACCGCCGGCCCGATCGCCCGTGCCACGTCCTCGACGTCCTGCTTGGTCGACGTGTGACCGAGCGAGAACCGCAGCGTGCCGCGGGCCAGGTCCGGATCCGTGCCGGTGGCCAGCAGCACATGGCTGGGCTGGGCGATGCCCGCCGTGCAGGCGGAGCCGGTGGAGCATTCGATGCCCTGGGCGTCCAGCAGCAGCAGGAGGGAGTCGCCCTCGCAGCCGGGGAAGGTGAAGTGGGCGTTGGCCGGGAGCCGGCCGCCGGGGGCGGGGTCGCCGCCGAGGATGGCGTCGGGGACTGCGGCCAGCACGGCCGCGACCAGTTCGTCACGGAGCCCGCCGATCTCGCGGGCGAACTCCTCGCGCCGTTCGGCGGCGAGCCGTCCGGCCACCGCGAACGCGGCGACGGCGGGCACGTCGAGGGTCCCGGAGCGCACATGCCGCTCCTGGCCGCCGCCGTGCAGCACGGGTACGGGGGTGTGTTCGCGGCCGAGCAGCAGCGCGCCGATGCCGAACGGGCCGCCGATCTTGTGCGCACTGACGGTCATCGCGGCCAGCCCCGAGCCGGCGAAGTCGACGTCCAGCTGGCCGAAGGCCTGGACCGCGTCGGCATGCATCGGCACGTCGAACTCGTCGGCCACGGCCGCCAGTTCACGTACCGGCATGATGGTGCCGATCTCGTTGTTGGCCCACATCACGGTGACCAGCGCGACATCGTCGGGATTGCGCACGATCGCCTCGCGCAGTGCGTCCGGGTGGACGCGCCCGTACGTGTCGACGGGGAGGTATTCGACGGTCGCGCCCTCGTGTTCGGCGAGCCAGTCGACGGCGTCCAGCACCGCGTGGTGCTCGACCGGGCTGGCCAGCACCCGGGTGCGGCGGGGGTCGGCGTCGCGGCGGGCCCAGTACAGGCCCTTCACGGCGAGGTTGTCGGCCTCGGTGCCTCCGGAGGTGAAGACCACCTCGCTGGGGCGTGCGCCGAGGGCATCGGCGAGGGTCTCTCTCGACTCCTCGACGGTACGGCGGGCCCGGCGCCCGGCGGCGTGCAGTGAGGACGCGTTGCCGGTGACGGCGAGCTGGGCGGTCATCGCCTCGATCGCTTCCGGAAGCATCGGCGTGGTCGCGGCGTGGTCGAGGTAAGCCATGGTGGGCTCGATTCTACGAGCCCGCGGCGGGGCGTACGGCGGGCGCATCGTGCCCCGGCACCCGCGCACGGCCGGGTGCGATCTTCCTCGCCCCGTTCCCGGGCCCGTCCGGGCAGGGAGGGCGTCGGGCTCCGCGCCCGGTTCAGCCGGCGAAGTCCCGGGCGACGAGGCCGTTGCCGGTGCCGAGGAGGGGCCGCTCGGCCCCGGTGACTCCGCCGGTACGCGCGGTGGGGCGCGCCGTGTCGTTTTGGCGACATGTCGCAAGCACGGCACGGAAAAGGCTGGTGCGGCCGATCAGTGGGGCCCCAGTCTTGGGCCGCACCGCGTGTCCATTTCCTTGCCTCCTGGAAAGGTTCCGATGCACAGACGGTATCGCTCTGCCGCCGTACTGGCGGCAGGAGTCCTCATCGCCACCCTGGCCCCCACCTCCTCCGGCGCGAGCGCCGCCCCGGCGCCCGCCTCCGTCGGCGCGAACTCCGCCGGCCGCCCCCAGGTCAGCTCCGTCACGCTCGTGACCGGTGACCGGGTGCGGCTGGAGACCTTCCCCGGCGGCCGGAAGGCCATCTCCGTCGAGCCGGCCTCGGGCGCTTCGCAGGCCGACTTCACCCAGCTGGAGATCGACAAGCAGCTGTACGTGCTGCCCCGCGCCGCGCTCCCGTACATCGCCTCCGGCAAACTGGACCGGCAGCTGTTCAACATCACCTCCCTGGTCAAGCAGGGGTACGACGACGCCCACACTTCCGCCATCCCGCTGATCGCCCGCTACACCGGCGGCACGAACCCCACGTCCAAGGGGGCGCCCACCGGTTCGCGCAAGGGCCTGGTCATCAAGAGCCTGCGCGGCTCGGCGCTGAAGGCGGACAAGAGGCAGGCCGGGCGCTTCTGGAAGGCCATCGACGACGACGCGCTCGCCAAGAGCGGCGCCGAGGGCGGCGCGAAGAACGCTTCCGAGAACTCTTCTTTCAAGAACGCGGCCTTCGAGGGCGGCGTCGAGAAGCTGTGGCTGGACGCGAAGGTCCACGCCTCCCTCGATCGCAGCACCGCGCAGATCGGTGCGCCCGAGGCGTGGAAGGCCGGCTACGACGGACACGGCGCGACCGTCGCCGTCCTGGACACCGGCGTCGACGCCACCCACCCCGACCTGGCCGGGAAACTCGGCGAAGTACGCAACTTCACCGACGAACCCACCGCGAACGACGGCCACGGCCACGGCACCCACGTCGCCTCCACCATCGCCGGCAGCGGCACCGCCTCGGGCGGCTCGCGCAAGGGCGTGGCACCGGGGGCACGGCTGCTGATCGGCAAGGTGCTCGACGACAACGGCTCCGGCTCGTACTCCGCCATCATGGGCGGCATGGACTGGGCCGCCCACTCAGGCGCCGACATCGTCAGCATGAGCCTGGGCGGCCAGCCCACCGACGGCACGGACGTACTCAGCCTCGTCCTCGACGGCCTCAGCGAGGAGACCGGCACCCTCTTCGTCGTCGCGGCGGGCAACGCGGGCTCCGACTACTCGGTGGGCTCCCCGGGCGCCGCGGCGAGCGCGCTGACCGTGGGCGCCGTCGACCGCGACGACAAGCTGGCCCCCTTCTCCAGCCGCGGCCCGCGCGTCGGGGACAACGGCGTCAAGCCCGACCTCACCGCCCCCGGCGTCGGCATCGTCGCCGCCCGCGCGGCCGGCACGTCCATGGGCAACCCGGTGGACGCGGCCTACACCGCCGCATCGGGTACGTCCATGGCGACCCCGCACGTGGCGGGCGCGGCAGCGATCCTGGCCGGGCGTCACCCCGACTGGAGCGCCCAGCAGCTCAAGGACGCGTTGATGAGCACGACGCGTACCGCCCCCGACCAGACGGTCTACGAGCAGGGCACCGGCCGGGTGGACGTGGCCCGCTCGGTGCGCCAGCAGGTGCGCGCCACCGGCACCACCACCTTCGGCGCCCTGGCACCGGACTCGGGCCCGCGGCAGGTGAGCGTCACCTACACCAACGACGGCGACGCGCCCGTGTCGCTCACCCTGGGAACCACCTTCGACAAGCTCTACGGCTCCCCGGCCCCGGCAGGCGCCATAGGCACCCCCGCGCAGGTCACCGTGCCCGCCCACGGCACCACCGACGTGACCGTGACCCTCGACGCACCCGCGCTGCCGGAGGGCGTCTACAGCGGTCGCCTCACCGCCACCTCGGCCGACGGTCAGGCCGTCACGCACACCGTTCTCTCCGCGGTGAAGGACCCGGTCACGCACAAGGTCACCGTGCGCGGCATCGACCGCGCCGGGCAGCCGGCGACCATCTTCCCGCTGATCCTGCTGGGCCCCACGGGCCGCTTCGATGTCGTCGAGCAGGTGCCGGCGGGGAAGAGCCTGACGGTGGACATGCCCGAGGGCATGTACTACCTGCACGGCGTCATCTCGCAGTACTCGGAGGACAACGTCACCAACAGCCTGGTGGTCAACCCCCACCTGCGGGTGAGCGGCGCCACGGACCTGGTGCTCGACGCACGCAAGGCGGTCCCCGTGGAGATCCGGACCCCCAAGCGGGCCGAACAGCGGGGCCCGCTGGTCTTCTCCACCCACTGGAAGACCGGCGACCGGGAGTTCGCCAGCTTCTTCACCAGCGGACACAGCGGCGGACAGCTCCTCTACGTCACGCCCACCGAGGAATTCACCGAGGGATCCTTCGAGTTCTCCTCCCGCTGGCAGCTGACCGCACCGATGCTCAGCGCACGCGCGGTCTCCGCCACCGCCGCGGCCGGTGTCCCCGTCCGTCTGCTCCACAACTCCCCCGCTGTGGAAGGCGTGCGGCGCCTGCGGGTGGTGGACGCCGGTCACGGACGCCCCGAGGACTACGCGGCGCTGCGCGCACGGGGCATAGACGTCCGCGGAGCGGCGGTGCTCGTGGAACTGGAGGGGGTGGAGTACGACGAGGCGGTGACCTCGGCCGCCCGAGCCGGAGCCGCGGCCGCCGTCACCACCGCCGGCGGCAACAGGTACGCGTCCGCGACCTGGCAGCCGGTGAGCCGGCGGCTGCCCGCGATCGGGCTGTACGCCTCCCACGCTGCCGCGCAGCGGCTGCGCGCGCCGGGCACCGTGCTGGAGTTGAAGGGGACCCCGGAAAGCCCCTACCTCTATGACGTCGTGCAGCTCTCCGAACAGCGCGTCCCCGAGCACGTGGTCCACAAGGTCGGGCCGGAGAACACGGCCACCGTGGTCTCGCGCTACCCGGACAGGGGCGGGGCACGCTACGTCGCGGAGGACCGGCTGTCCTGGCGTCCGTGGGAGGGGGAAGAGGTGTTCCTCCCCTTCCGCTCCCGGTATGTCCGCACCGGGCAGGCGCGGACGGAGTACCTGAGCGGTCCCGCCGACACCCGGTGGCTGCACTGGGTCAACCCCCGCAACACCTGGGCGATCCAGGCAGCGGGGACCGGCATGTTCGGCCCCCTGCGCACCTACCGGCCCGGTGAGCACGCCACGGAAAGCTGGTACGCCCCCGTGGTGCGCCCGGCGATCCCCCGAGGTGTCGAAGGGCTCGCCCAGCGCAAGGGCGACCGGCTGACCATTGGGATCCCCGAGTTCGCCGACACCGCCTCCGACCACTACGGCTTCGCCCTGCGCCGCCAGGACGCCGACACCCCCTACCCCGACGAGACCCGGGCCGTACTGCGTCGCGACGGCGAGATCCTCGCCGAAGGCCCCCGGGCGTGGGGCGTCTTCCCCGCAGGCGGGGACGACGGCCGCTACCGGTTGGACCTGGACGTGAAGCGCACCGGCCCCGAGGGCACCCTCTCGCGGGCCACCAGCACCCGCTGGTCGTTCACGGCCCCTCGCCCGGCCGAGGGCAAGGAGTCCCTGCTTCCCCTCCTCCAGCTCGACTACGACGTGGCCACCGACCTCCAGGGCTCCGCCCCTGACTCCGGGTCCTTCGCCTTCGGAGTGAGCGCCCGCCACCAGGACGGTCTGACGGGCCGTTCCGTGAAGGGCATGGAGGTGTCCGTCTCGTACGACGACGGCGGGCACTGGCAGGCGGCGAGGGCTTCCGCCCGGGGCGACGGCGCCTACCGTGTCCAGGTCACCCACCCCTCGACTGCCCGCGCCGGCGGGTACGTCACGCTGCGGGTCCGCGCCTGGGACGACGCGGGCAACGAGGTGACGCAGGAGATCGAGCGGGCGTACGCGCTGAGGTAGTACGCGAGATCCGGAAGCCGCGACCGGCCCCGGTCGCGGCTTCCGTGCGTCCTACAACAGCCAGTCGCGCCGCGCCGCCTGCCACACCAGCTGCGTACGCGTCGTCGCGCCCGCCCGCTGCATCAGCGCGGTGATCCGGCGCTGCACCGTGCGGTGGCTGACACCCAGCTGGGTGGCGATCGCCTTGTCCGCGACGCCCGCGACAACCAGGGAGAGCAGATAGCGCTCGTCGTCGGCGAGACTGCCGCCCGGTCCCATTCCGCCGACGAAGTCGGCCAGCTCACCCGCCTCCGTGACGTGCAGCGGGGTCCCCGCCGCCCACTGGATGTCGAACAGGGCGACGAGCGCGTCCAGGAGACTGCTGCTGCGGATGATCGCGGCGGTCGGCTCGCCGCGGGCGCTGGTCGCGTTGCCCGGCACCAGCGGGCAGACGGCGACAGAGCTGTCGACGATGACCATGCGCACGGGGAGTGTGCTGGTGGCACGGGCCACTTCACCGGCGCGGATGCCCTGGGCGACGTTGTCGACCATGCCGGGCTGCTCCAGGCAGGCCCGTTCGTAGATCGCCTCGTAGCGGATGCCCTGAGCGAGCAGCTCGAACTCCTCGTCGTTGTCCTGGGCGCGCAGCGCCACGGGATCGGCCTTGCAGAACCACCGCAGGTCACTGCGGGCCCCGTAGGCGAGTTGGCGCAGCTGCTGACGGATGGCGCCGGCCCCGGTGATCACCTCGACCAGTTGCCCGGCGTCATGGCGCCGGCCGCCCGCCCGGTACTCCTCGGCCAGCTGCTCCACTCCACGCCGCGCCCACTCCAGCGCTTCTTGGCCGCGCGCCAGCAGAGGCTGCAGCGCCACGTCCGGCGGGACGGGTACGTACCGCATGCCGCCACCGCCCGGCAGCCGCCCGACCAGGCCTTTGTCATGCAGGGAGGACAGAAGCGACGCCGCCTCGCGTTCCCGGATGTGGAGCCGTTGGACGATCTCGTCCACGTCCGCACCTCGTACCTCCACCAGGTGGCGGTAGACCCGCTCCTCCGCCGCCCCGATCCCCGCTATCTCCAGCACGCGCCCTCTCCCTCGCCGCAGCCCACCCCGGACGGACGCCCACTGTGCCATCCATGATCGAAATCGAACAGGATGCGGGCGGCCCTGCCGAACGATCAGAAGAGACCGCAGTTTCCGCAAGCCCGAGGCGGGGCGTACGGCGGGCGCGTGGTGTCCCGGGGCCCGGGCACCGCGGCGGCGGGGTCCGCTCCGCCCGGTTCAGCCGCCGAAGTTCCAGGCGACGACGCCGTTTCCGGTGACGAGGAAGGCGAGGACCACGAGGTCGGCGATGGGACGGCCTCGTGCAGTTCGGCCACATCGACGGTCGGCCGCGGGCCGCTCATCCAGCGCACCGGGTCGACCAGGATCCGCCTGCTGGTCAGTTCGGCGGCGGGCCGGTGCGGTTCGGGCAGGGCGGCCATCACCTTGCGCAGCGCGGAGCCGAGCGCCTCGTCGAGGCCGAGCACGGCATGGGCGCCCTCGGCGGCGAGGACGAAGAGGGCGCGCGCCTCGTCGGCAATGAGCCCGGTGACATCGGTACGGAACCCGGGCAGCAGCGCGATGCCGCCGTGCCGCCCGCGCTCGGCGTAGACCGGGACGCCGGAGGCGGAGAGCGCCTCGATGTCCCGGTAGATGGTGCGTACGGAGACTTCGAGGCGCTCGGCGAGCTCGGTGGCGGTCACCAGGCCGCGGGTCTGGAGCAGCAGGAGGATCGAGAGCAGCCGGTCGGATTTCACCTCACCGGCTTCTCCCGTCCGCCACCCCTCCCCGGACGCCGCCAGCCGTCAGGAGCGCGGTGCGCGCGCCAGCTGGCGGGACTGGGCCACCAGGCGGTCGGCGCTGTCCCAGACGTCTGCGTCCTCCTCCAGGAAGCCGCCCGCGAGGTTGCGGGTGGTGATGGAGACGCGCAGCGGGCCGGGGGCGGGGCGGCAGCGGATGTGGGTGGTGAGCTCGATGGTCGGCGTCCAGCCCTTGAGTCCCAGCTCGAACGAGGTCGGCGGCAGCGCGTCGACGGTGAGCAGCAGGGAGTACGGGTCGGCGTCGCGGCCGTCCGCAAGGCTGAACCAGCCGCGCATCTCGCCCTTGCCGGACGGGGCGCCGACGGCCCAGCCCACGGTCGACGGGTCGAGCTTGATGCTGAGCCGCTCGGTGATCGCGGAGCTTCCGGGGATGGGCGCCGGGCCGTCGTCCGGGCCGAAGCACTGCTCGATCGGCGCCATGGCCGGCGGCTTCGCCGACGTACGGATGTCGTCGGAGAGGGAGTCCAGGTCGCCATAAGTGCCGAGGACCCGGATGCGCTCGACCTCGGTGCCGTCCTCCGCGTACTGGAAGAGGGACGCCTGGCCGGTGGAGAGGGTCCGGCCGGTGCGGACAACCTGCGTACGGATCACCGCGGGGCCGGGGACGGACGCGGTGAGGTAGTGCGCGGAGACCGAGAAGGGATCGGAGTGGGGCAGGGCCTCGCCGAGCGCGCGGCCGAGCATGGCCAGCAGATACCCGCCATTGACGGCGCGGATGATCGTCCAGCCCGCGGAGAGCTCGGCGTCGTAGACGCCTTCTTCGCGAAGGGTGACGGCGGTGTCCCTGTCGAACTCGCTGTCACCGATGAGTGCCTGAGCTGCCTGTGCCATGAGATGCACCGTACACCGAACGCATTACTGAGCGGTAGCTTTCCTTGAGTCGCTGATGTGCCGGCCCATCGCGACCAGGGGATGTCCGGTCAGGTGGCCGCGGAGCTCTCCTCCGCCGTGGCCGAGGAACGGTTGTA
Source organism: Streptomyces sp. NPDC051020 (assembly GCF_040683105.1). Taxonomy (NCBI): domain Bacteria; kingdom Bacillati; phylum Actinomycetota; class Actinomycetes; order Kitasatosporales; family Streptomycetaceae; genus Streptomyces; species Streptomyces sp. NPDC051020. The sequence continues at coordinate 17,899 of NZ_JBFBCG010000006.1, forward strand.
GGCGCGGGGCGCCCGCCAGTGGAAGCGCATCGCCAGCAGCCGCAGAACAAAAGTGACGATCGCGGCGGTGCCGCTGGTGAAGGCGTTCAGCGCGTCGAAGCGGATACACAGCACGATCATGGTGGCGCCGACGATCGCGGGCACGGCATACAGATCGCGGTCCCAGCGCAGCAACGACGGCGTCTCGTTGGCGAGTACGTCACGCAGCACACCGCCGCCGACCGCGGTGGCCAGGCCCAGGGCAGCCGATGCGGTGAGACCGAGGCCGTAGTCGTATGCCTTGACGGTGCCGGCGACACAGAACAGCCCGAGGCCCGCCGCGTCGAAGACGTTGACGGCGACCTGGATCCGCTCGACGTGCGGATGCAGGAAGAAGACCAGGCCGGCGGCGAGCAGTGGGGTGAGGAAGTAGCCGAGATCGGTGAAGGCGGCGGGCGGGACCGCTCCGATGATCACGTCACGGAACAGCCCCCCGCCCAGCGCTGTCACCTCGGCGAGTACCGCGATGCCGAAGACATCGAAGTTCTTGCGTACGGCGAGCAGTGCGCCGGAGATCGCGAAGACAAAGATTCCGACGATGTCGAGCGCATGCTGGACAGAGGGCGTGAACAGTTCGTTGAGCACCGGGCAATTGTGCCGGTCCTACCCCTTCGGGGTGTCCCCCGCATCCCCGGAGTCCGCCGCGTCCTCCGAATCCGCCGCCTCTTCGGGCTCCTGGGAGACCTTGGTGATCTTGGCCGGGGTCTCCGGTGCAGCAGGCTCCGGCTCCTTCTTCAGCGCCACGATCTCCACCGCGTCCCGCGCCGATTCCAGCACGGTGTCGCCCGGCATCTGGTCCGGCGCGTTCTCCGGGTGATGGCAGGCCACCTGGTGACCGGTCTTCAGGGTCAGCAGCGGAGGGTCCTGCGTCTTGCAGATCTCCGTCGCCTTCCAGCACCGGGTGTGGAAGCGGCAGCCACTCGGCGGTGAGATCGGCGACGGGACGTCGCCCTTGAGCAGGATGCGCTCGCTCTTCGCGCCGCGCCGCCGCGGGTCCGGGACCGGCACCGCCGACAGCAGTGCCCTGGTGTACGGGTGCATCGGCGACTCGTACAGCGAGCTGCGGTCCGCCAGTTCGACGATCTTGCCGAGGTACATCACCGCGATCCGGTCCGAGACATGCCGGATGACCGACAGGTCGTGCGCGATGATCACGTAGGTGAGGCCGAGCTCCTTCTGGAGGTCGTCCATCAGGTTGACCACCTGGGCCTGGACCGAGACGTCCAGCGCGGAGACCGGCTCGTCCGCGACGACCAGCTTCGGCTTGAGCGCGAGCGCACGCGCGATGCCGATGCGCTGGCGCTGGCCGCCGGAGAACTCGTGCGGGTAGCGGTTGTAGTGCTCGGGGTTGAGGCCGACCAACCCCAGCAGCCGCTGGACCTCCTTCTTCACTCCGCCCTCGGGCGCCACGCCCTGGAGCTTGAAGGGGGCGGAGACGATCGAGCCGACCGTGTGCCGTGGGTTCAGCGAGCCGTACGGGTCCTGGAAGATCATCTGCACATCGCGTCGCAGCGGGCGCATGCCCGAGACACCGAGGTGCGTGATGTCCTTGCCCTCGAACTCGACCTTGCCACCGGTCGGTTCGAGCAGCCGGGTGATCAGCCGGCCCATGGTCGACTTGCCGCAGCCGGACTCGCCGACGACGCCGAGAGTCTCCCCGGGCAGTACCTCGAAGTCGATGCCGTCGACGGCCTTGACGGCGCCGGTCTGCCGCTGCAGCAGCCCCTTCTTGATGGGGAAATGCTTGACCAGGCCGGTGACCTTGAGCAGCGGTTCGGGCGAAGAGGTGGCCTGCTCCGGGATCGTCCCCTCTTTATCGAGCACAGTGGGATCCTTCGTCTCGCTCACAGCTTCGGCGCAATCTCTTCGGTCCAGATCCGGGTCCGCTCCTCCTGCGACATGTGGCAGGCCGAGTAGTGGCGGCCGGGTCCGTCCCCGCTCAGCAGCTTCAGTTCCGGACGCTGCGTGCGGGTGATGTTGCCCTTGGGCACATCCGCGTACGAGCAGCGCGGGTGGAAGGCACAGCCGCTGGGGACGTTGATGAGGCTGGGCGGGGAGCCCTTGACCGGGATCAGGCGGTCGGTCTGCTCACGGTCGATGCGGGGCATGGAGCCCAACAGACCCCAGGTGTACGGGTGCTGGGGCTCATAGAAGACCTGCTCGGCGGGACCGCGCTCGATGCAGCGGCCGCCGTACATCACCAGGATGTCGTCGGCCAGCTCGGCGACCACACCCAGGTCGTGGGTGATGATGATGACCGCGGAGCCGAACTCCTTCTGCAGATCCCGGATCAGGTCGAGGATCTGCGCCTGGACGGTCACGTCCAGTGCGGTCGTCGGCTCGTCCGCGATGAGCAGCTCGGGGTTGTTGACCAGCGCCATCGCGATCATCGCGCGCTGGCGCATACCGCCGGAGAACTCGTGCGGGTAGTTGTCGACGCGCTTGCCCGGCTCGGGGATGCCGACCCGGTCGAGGAGCTCGACCGCGCGCTTGCGGGCGGTCTTCTTGTCCACGTCGTTGTGGACCCGGTAGGCCTCCACGATCTGGTGGCCGACCGTGTAGTACGGATGCATCGCGGACAGCGGATCCTGGAAGATCATCGCCATGTCGCGGCCGCGCAGCTTGCGCACGGTGTCCGGGTCGGCGGACAGCAGCTCCTGGCCGTTCAGCCAGATCTCGCCGGATATCCGCGCCTTCTGCCGACCGTACTGACCGACCGTGTGCAGACCCATGATGCCCAGCGAGGTGACCGACTTGCCGGAACCGGACTCGCCCACGATACCGAGGGTTTTGCCCTTCTCCAGCTGGAAGGTCAGGCCGTCGACGGACTTGACCAGACCGTCGTCCGTCGGAAAGTGGATCTTCAGGTCGCGTACGTCGAGGAAGACGTCCGAGTCCGAAGCGCCGGAGACGACGGGTTCGTTGACCGCCCCGGTCTGCTTGATGTCCGTCATGCCAGCCTCACTCGGGGGTCGATCACGGCGTACAGGAGGTCAACGACGAGGTTGGCGAGCACGACAGCGGCCGCGGTGATGAGGGTGACGGAGAGGATCTCCGGGAGGTCGCGGGTGCTGATGGCCTGGAAGGCGAGGTTGCCGAGGCCGGGCAGGTTGAACGCGGTCTCGGTGAGAACGGCGCCGCCCACAAGGGCACCGAGGTCCATGCCGAAGATGGTGAGGATCGGCGTCATGGTGGAGCGCATGGCGTGCTTGCTGAGCACGACCGGCTCCGTCAGGCCCTTGGCCCGGGCGGTACGGATGTAGTCCTCGCCCAGGACCTCCAGCATGGTGGCGCGGGTGAGCCGCGCGTACATCGCCGCGTAGAGGAAGGCCAGGGTGACCCAGGGCAGCACCAACCCGGAGAACCAGTCGCCGAAGCTGTCCGAGATGGGGACGTACTCCCCGTGGATCCAGCCGAGCTGGGTACGGAACACCAGTAGCGCCAGCATGGCGGTGAAGTAGATCGGGAGGGACACACCCGCGAGCGCGGTCATCATCGCGGCGCGGTCGACGACCGTACCCCGCCTCAGAGCCGAGACCACACCGGTGCTCACACCCATGATCAGCCAGAGCGCGGCGGCACCGATGACCATGGAGAGCGTCACGGGCAGCCGGTCGAGCAGGATCGGCCAGATCTCCTGCTCGTTGCGGAAGGAGTAGCCGAAGCAAGGCGCGTTGCAGTGAATGGTGTCGCCACCGCCCACATAGTCGCGGCCGACGAAGATGCCCGAGACGAAGTGCCAGAACTGCACCAGGATCGGGTCACCCAGGCCCAGCTTCTGCCGGATGCCCTCGATCGAGGCCGGGTCCGCCTGCTTGCCGACGAACATCGCGGCAGGGTCACTGCCGGTCAGCTTGGGGATGAGGAAGAAGATGCCGAACGTCACCAGAGTGACGACGAGCAGCATCACGACGACGGCGGTCAGCCGCCTGATGAGATATGCAAGCATGCAGTCGGCCCGGCGGTGGCCGGGGAACCTCGGAAGGTTCCCCGGCCAGCGCGCACGGCCATCACCTGCCCTTCGAGCCTAGCGGCGGGTGCGCCGGTGTAGCTGACAGACGGTCACTTGACTACGCCGAGGGAGGCGTAGTCGTAGCGGCCGTTGTAGGCGTCGGCCGTGTACACGTTCGTCAGGCGCGAGCCGCGCCAGACGATGTTCTTCTCGTGGGTGAAGGGCAGGTAGACCGCGGCCTCCGTGACCTTCGTGTTGATCTGCTTGTAGAGCTCGCCGGCCTTGACCGGGTCGGTTTCCAGCAGCGCCTGGTCGAACAGACCGTTGATGGCCTTGTCGTTCAGCTGCGAGAAGTTGTTGTTACCGCTCTGCAGGATGAAGCGGCCGTCGACCAGCGGCTGCAGGAAGCCCTGACCGGACGGGAAGTCGGCACCCCAGCCCATGATGATGATGCCGTAGCCCTTGTCCTTGACGACCTTGGGCGAGCCGATGATGCCGGAGGACTGCGCACCGTCGTACTGGTCGATCTGCGCGGTGATGCCGACCTTGGCGAGCGACTGCTGGAGCGACTCGGCCGTGGCGATCTCGATCGGCTTGTTGTTGCGGACCGCGATGGTGGTCTTGAAGCCGTTCGGCTGGCCACACTTCTTCAGCGCTTCCTTGGCCTTGACCTCGTCCGGCTTGCCGGAGAGCTTGCCGTACGGGTCGGCCTTCGGGTCAGAGCCCTTGATGGCCGGCGGCAGCATGTTGGTGGCGATGTCACCACCGGCCTGCGGGCCGCCACGGGCGGTCTGCAGGGACTTGGAGTCGGCCGCATAGATGAGGGCCTTGCGGCACTCGATATTGTCGAGCGGCTTGACCGTCTGCGGGAACACCGCGTAGCGGATGAAGCCCGTCTGCGGGTTGTCCGCGTTCTCCTTGTGCTGCTGGAGCACCTTGGCGCGGGCGGCCTGGCCGATACCGGTGGCGTTGAGGTCGAGGTCGTACTCGCCCTCGATCAGCCGGTTGTCCATGTCGTCGGAGTTGGTGGACAGCTTGACCGTGATCTTGTCCGGCAGGGCCTTGCGGATGGTGTCCGTCGCCGTGTCCCAGTTCTCGTTGCGGACGAGGGTGATGGACTTGTTCGGCGTGTACTCCTGCCACTTGTACGGGCCCATGGAGGCGGGCTTCAGACCGTACTTGGCCTTGGTGTCCAGGTCCGCGCGGACCGGAGTGGCCGAGGGCATGGCCAGCATCTGCAGGAAGTCACTGTTGGGCTTCGGCAGCTTGAAGATGATGGTCTGGTCGTCGGGCGTCTCGATGGCCTTCAGACCGAGCTTGTCCGCGGACTTGTCCTTGTAGGGACCCTTGTACTCACCCTTGGGGTCGAGCACCTGCTGGAGGTAGATCGGGCCGCCGGAGATGACGTCCTGCGCCCAGATGCGCTCGATGCCGTACTTCAGGTCCTTGGAGGTGACGGGCTTGCCGTCCTCCCACTTCAGACCCTGCTTCAGCTTGAAGGTGTAGGTCTTGCCGTCGGGCGAGACCTGACCGGCGTCGGTGGCCATGTCCGGCACCAGCTCGGTGCTGGCGGCGCCCGGCTCGGCCTTGAAGGAGATCAGCTGGCGGGTGTAGTAGCGGGCGAAGTCCCACATGAAGCCGTAGTAACCGCGCTGCGGGTCCCACGAGTCGGCGTCCTGGGTGCCGATGAACTTCAGCTCGCCACCCTTCTTGTTGGACGCGTTGGCGACCTTGTTGACCGCGGCGTTGAAGCCCGCGGCCCCGGCCTTGCCTCCGCCGCCGTTGTCGTCCTTGCCTCCGCCACCGCAGGCCGCAGTGCCGAGCAGAGCCGCGACGACGAGGGCCGAGCCCGCGACGAGCCTGCGCCTCGATGAACTGATGGGTGTCACGATCTCGCAACCTCCGTGATTGTGGCGGTCCTTGACGAGGAGTCGCCGGCTTTCGATGGTTTCCTGGCTGATCGGCAGGGGAGGGGTCTTGCAGGTCTTACGGGCGGCCCAAGGCCGGATCAGCGGGCCCCCTTCGGATCGAGCGCGTCCCGCACGCCGTCGCCGAAGAGGTTGAAGGCAAGCACGGTGATGAAGATGGCCAGACCCGGTATCACCATGAACATGGGGTCGGACTCATATGTGTTGACGGCCTTCGAGAGCATCTGGCCCCACGAGGCGGTGGGCGGCTTCACGCCGGCACCGAGGAAGCTGAGCGCGGCCTCCGTGAGGATGTTCGTCGGGATCATCAGGGTGGCGTACACGGTGATCGGCGCGACCAGGTTGGGCAGCAGTTCGCGCCACAGGATGTAGAAGCGTCCGGCGCCCAGGCTGCGGGCCGCCTCCACGTACTCGCGCTCCCTGAGCGAGAGGGCCTGGCCGCGGACGATTCGGCCGACGTACGGCCAGCCGAAGAAGCCGATCACCAGAACCAGCGCTCCGATGCGGACGCTCGAACCCTCCAGGCCGAAAAGCTCGTTGGGGAGCACGGAGACCAGGGCGATGGTGAAGAGCAGCTGCGGGAAGGCGAGCATCACGTCCATGACCCGGCTGATCGCCGCGTCGACCCAGCCGCCGAAGTAGCCCGCGACGATGCCGATGACCGTGCCGAGAGCGACGGCGACCATGGCGGAGAGGAAGGCCACGAGCAGCGAGATGCGTGCGCCGTAGACGATGCGGCTGAACACGTCACGGCCGTTGACGGGCTCGACTCCCAGCAGGAAGTCGGAGCTGATGCCGCCCCAGGAGCCGATCGGGGTGCCGAAGAGCGCGTCGATCTTGTCCTCATGGAACTCGTTCGGCGGATGCCCGAAAGCGCTCACGATCACCGGCGCGAGGAGTGCGACGGCAATGAGGAAGAGCACCACGAATCCACCGGTCAGCGCGAGCTTGTCACGCTTGAGCCGGGTCCAGGCGATCTTCCACGGGGACCGGCCCTCGATTGCCTTCTCGGGGACATCCGCGGCAACATCAACGGCCGCGGTCTCAGCGGCCGTCGTGTCATGCAGTGGTGCCGTCATCGTTGTGGGGACCCCTCTCGGCTCGACCGACTGTGGCCGGCCCGCGCCTGCCGCTGTAGCGGCTTGTTCACATCACAGGTGCAAGTCGCACGAATTGGTGCTGGTGGTACGGAAGTTTGCAGGTGGTGCGAGTGGAACAGTTCAACTGGTCCAAGCAGAAGCTGCAGGTCGCACAGGGCGCCGAACGCTTCTTGTTCCGGGGAGTCTTCAACGCGTCGCGGATCACCCGCCAGCCCTGGTGGGGAATGGATGCGCAACCGTGATGTGACCAGCTAGCTTCCGTTATCCGGACGCCGTGATCGTCCCAGCGAACCAAGTCGGCACTCTTCGCCCAGATCGGACAGGTGCCGCAACAGGGTTCATCCCGGCGCCAATTGGCAGGCGCCCGGGCCGGTCAGCCGTGGACCGGGGGGTAGCCGTAACCAACGGCGGGAGCGGGCGCGACGTGCGCCTCGCGGTCGTAGAACGGGCGGGAGTTGGCGCGGAGCCACATCGCGACCGGGTCGTACTCGTCGGACATCGCGACGGTGGAAACGGGCAGCCCGTCCGGGACCGCGCCGATCGACTGCTGCATCATCGCGCGCACCGCGTCGACGGAGGTCTGGCCCGTGTCGTAGAGATCGAGACCGATGGCGAGGTACGGCACCCCGAGCGCGGGCTGCACCCAGGCCCGGCGCAGCGAGCGGATCGCGGGGGTGTGATGGGCGTTCCGCGAGAGCAGGGCGTAGAACTGCGGGATCTCGATGGCCGGCTCCGTGAGCCGAAGCGGTCCCGCGGGCATCCGGTCGAGGCCGGTGGCGATACGGCGCAGATCCAGCCACGGGATGCCGACGCCGCCACCAGGGGCGTGTGGGTTGAGCCAGATGCCCCAGCGGTCCGGGAAGAGAGCGCGGGCGATGTCGAGTCCGGTGACCACTTCATGGTCCCGGTTCCAGCCGCTGGCCGAGAGCTCCTGGGCAGAGGTCACACAGGGCGCGTAGCCCAGCCCGTCCACCTCGATGTTCCCGTACTGGGCGTCGGGCGAGCCCGCCCGGCCGTGCCAGAGCAGCATCCAGATCCGGTCGCCGGCGAGCGCCCGGAGCAGTGCCTCGTACGCGTCGTAGCGCCCGGGCGTCACTTGGCGCAGCATGTGCTCGACCTGCCCGGCCGCCGCGGTGCCTGACGCACTCACCCTGGGTCCCGCCCCTCTTCGATCCACTGTGTCGGCCTGCCGCTCCCGGGGCACACGGGTGCGGCCAGGTGGCCGAGGCACTAGCCATCAAACCAGCTTATGCGGCGCCCCTGACACCGACTTGACGCCACAGGCCGACGGTGTCGCGCCCGCAATCCCCGGAGTCGGGGACTCCGCGCTCAGTGCCCCTCCCGGCAGGCTCAGCCCCGTCGCGCCGCCCGGCACGGCCGCTCGCTGTGCGTCGGCCACATGCCCTGGCAGCCCCTTCCCCGAGCTCTCAGCTTCGTTCGAGCAGGGAAGACCCCACCCCAGGACCTCCGGCCGCCTTGCGATCGCACGCACCGGACGCCGCCCGGCCCGCCCTACGGGCGGACGACGCTCCTCACGGGGCAAACATCGCCGGTCACGGCACTAGTGCCCCTCGCGCTGGTAGAAGGGCCGGATCCTGGCCCGCATCCAGTCGGCGACCGGGTCCTGCGCCACATCGAGCAGGACCAGATTGACCGGCCAGGGCACCTCGACACGGCCCAGTGCGCGCCCCAGGGCGTCCATCGGGGCGTTGCGCCCCGCGCCGTCCCAGGTGGAGAACTCGACGCCTATGAAGAGAACGGGATCGCCGCCCTCGATGCTGGCCAGCGTCCGGCGGGCGGTGCGTACGACGCCGCTCTCCTCGAATTCCCCGGCCGCGGCCGCGAGGAAGTCGACGGGCTCCTCCTGCCAGTCCGGCTCGTACAGCCGGACCCGCCCGCCGGTGGCCGGCCCGTCCAGCGAGGTGCGTCCGGCGCGGCAGAGCTCGGCGACGGCGGGCGGCGGCAGCGGCATGCCGACGGCGCCGCCCGGGTTGACCGCGATGCCGAGCTGCGGGGGCAGCCCGCGGGCGAATTCGACGGCGGGGGCCACGGTGAAGGACATATGGGTGCCGACGCACTGCAGGAACTGATGTTCGGAGCTGAAGACGGGGACGTACGGAGCGCCCTCGATCTCCACCGTCGGCAGATCGAGCGACGGGGCATCGGGGCCCCCGCCGTTGGGAAGCGGCACCCAGACCTGACTGCGGCCGAGCACTTCGACGAGCCGGCCGCCCGCCTCCGGGCTGCCGAGCGAGGCAACCAGCACCTCTTCGAGCTCATTGGCCGGCCATCCGCTCTGCGGATGGCTCTGGACCGGTGCCGGAATGTCCACTGCGCTGCTTCCCCTTCTCACCCGAGCCTTGCCGCAGAACAGTAACTCCGGCGCGCCCCTCCGCGCTGACGGACGACCGGGTACCGGCGCCTCTCCTGCGCGGATCATGCCGGGCGGGCAGGTCCTGTTCGGAAAAGAAGGACCCTCAGGGCTGTCCCGTCATCCCCTGGGCGTCGGCGAACGTGATCCGCGCCAGCATCCCGGCCGCCTCCCGGTCCAGCAGCACCGCCGAGGAGCAGCCGAGCGGCAGGTCGCCCGCCTCGGTGTCCCGCAGCAGCCGGCCGACCGCCCTGCGGTGCCGGGCGAAGGCGTATCCGGAGACTCCGCGCCCACGCTCGCGCTGGCCCTCCCTGGCCTCCTGAGGGGTGACGTCGAGCAGCACGAGATGCAGCGTGCGGCCGCGGCGTCGTGCGTGCCGGGCCAGCCAGCCCCGCACCCATGTCTGGGTCCCGCAATCGTGGACGACGACGGACTCACCGGAGCACAGCGCCCGCCACAGCCCGCAGTAATGGGCCATGCGGACCAGCGGGCGGTAGAGGGCGTACGGGAGTAAGCGGGGCACCCGCTTACTCCAGCGGTCCCGGGTGTCCTGGGAGTCGATGGCCCTTACGGCCACCGCCCGCCGGATCAGTGTCGACTTTCCGCCTCCGGGCAGCCCGGAGACCACCACCACATCGCCTGCCAGGAAATGGAGCCCGCGCGGGCTGCGCCCGGAGCGCTCACGCAGGTCCCGCACGACGGGCGCATGCGTGCCCGGCAATTCCCGGGCGCGTGCTCCCGGCTGCGCGGGCATCGCGCCGTGCGCGACCCCCGCGGTCGTCGCGTACCGCTGCAACGTCATCGCCCTCCCCCTGTCGGTTCACCCACACCTGCCCAAGAAGTGTAAAGAAAAGGTAATGCGAGACAACGGTCCCACTACTCGTTGCGTGCATCGGGTACCGACGCCCCACTCTTCCGCAATGCGTGCGATGATGACCCGGCCAACTGCATAAAGGCCGCTTGAATCCGCGCGGGAGAGTTCCGGCCACAGTGTGTGCCGGGCGCCGAAGGAGCAAGATCCTCCCTTGAATCTCTCAGGCCCCGTACCGCGTGGATGAGGCAGATCTGAAAAGCGAGTCGCCCCGCGGCTCCACCCAAGGTGCAAGCCGAACCCTCCCCGGGGGCCTCTCGGCGAACCTCTCAGGTTCCGATGACAGATGGGGAGGGGATCGTCCTCGTCGTCATGCCCTGGGAGCCACACCTATGAGCAACGCCCCCCGTCTCACCGCCCTCGACGCCCTGCATCGCTCGCTGGGCGCGACCATGACCGACTTCGCCGGCTGGGACATGCCGCTGCGCTACGCCAGTGAGCGCGACGAGCACAACGCGGTGCGCACCAAGGCGGGTCTCTTCGACCTGTCGCACATGGGTGAGATCACCGTCACCGGCCCGCAGGCCGCGGCGTTCCTGAACTTCGCACTGGTCGGCAACATCGGCACCGTAGCCGTCGGCCGCGCCCGCTACACGATGATCTGCGCCGAGGACGGTGGCATCCTGGACGACCTGATCGTCTACCGGCTGGGCGAGACCGAGTACATGGTCGTCGCCAACGCCGGGAACGCCCAGATCGTGCTGGACGCGCTGACCGCCCGCGCCGACGGGTTCGACGCCGAGGTGCGCGACGACCGCGACGCGTACGCGCTGCTCGCCGTCCAGGGCCCCGAGTCCCCCGCCATCCTGGCCTCGGTCACCGACGCCGACCTGGACGGTCTGAAGTACTACGCGGGCCTCCCCGGCACCGTCGCCGGTGTGCCCGCGCTGATCGCCCGTACCGGTTACACCGGCGAGGACGGCTTCGAGCTGTTCGTCGCCCCCGAGCACGCAGAGCAGCTCTGGCAGGCCCTCACGGCGGCGGGCGCCTCCCGTGGCCTGATCCCGTGCGGTCTGTCCTGCCGCGACACGCTCCGCCTGGAGGCGGGCATGCCGCTGTACGGGCACGAGCTGACCACCGAGCTGACCCCGTTCGACGCCGGTCTCGGCCGGGTCGTGAAGTTCGAGAAGGAGGGCGACTTCGTCGGCCGCAAGGCCCTGGAGGCCGCCGCCGAGCGCGCCGAGACCGCCCCGCCGCGCAAGCTCGTCGGTCTGATCGCCGAGGGCCGCCGGGTGCCGCGCGCCGGCTACCCCGTTGTCGCCGAGGGCCAGGTCATCGGCGAGGTCACCTCCGGCGCCCCGTCGCCGACGCTCGGCAAGCCGATCGCCATCGCCTACGTGGACGCCGCGCACGCCGCGCCCGGGACCACGGGCGTCGGAGTGGACATCCGTGGCAGCCACGAACCGTACGAGGTCGTCGCCCTGCCGTTCTACAAGCGCCAGAAGTGACGCAGTCGCGTCTCACACCGTAAGACCGTCGTTCATCAGCACTCCCCCGCGTACAGGAGAATTCAGGTCATGAGCAACCCCCAGCAGCTGCGTTACAGCAAGGAGCACGAGTGGCTGTCGGCCCTCGAGGACGGTGTGGCCACGGTCGGCATCACCGAGTTCGCGGCCAACGCGCTCGGTGACGTCGTCTACGCCCAGCTCCCGGAGGTCGGTGACACGGTGACCGCGGGCGAGACCTGCGGCGAGCTCGAGTCGACCAAGTCCGTCAGTGACCTGTACTCGCCGGTGACCGGCGAGGTCACCGCCTCCAACCAGGACGTCGTGGACGACCCGTCGCTGGTGAACTCCGCTCCCTTCGAGGGCGGCTGGCTGTTCAAGGTACGCGTCGCCGAGGAGCCGAAGGACCTGCTCTCCGCCGACGAGTACACCGAGTTCTCCGGCAACTAAAGACCCCAAGGGACCACCTGATGTCGCTTCTCAACTCCTCCCTCCACGAGCTGGACCCGGACGTCGCCGCCGCCGTCGACGCCGAGCTCCACCGTCAGCAGTCCACCCTCGAAATGATCGCCTCGGAGAACTTCGCTCCGGTCGCGGTCATGGAAGCTCAGGGCTCCGTCCTCACCAACAAGTACGCCGAGGGCTACCCGGGCCGCCGCTACTACGGCGGCTGCGAGCACGTCGACGTGGTCGAGCAGATCGCCATCGACCGGATCAAGGCGCTGTTCGGCGCCGAGGCCGCCAACGTCCAGCCCCACTCGGGTGCGCAGGCCAACGCCGCCGCGATGTTCGCGCTGCTGAAGCCGGGCGACACGATCATGGGTCTGAACCTGGCCCACGGCGGTCACCTGACCCACGGCATGAAGATCAACTTCTCCGGCAAGCTCTACAACGTGGTCCCCTACCACGTCGACGACACCGGCATCGTGGACATGGCCGAGGTCGAGCGCCTGGCCAAGGAGTCCAAGCCGAAGCTCATCGTCGCCGGCTGGTCCGCCTACCCCCGTCAGCTGGACTTCGCCGCCTTCCGCCGCATCGCGGACGAGGTCGGCGCGTACCTGATGGTCGACATGGCGCACTTCGCGGGCCTGGTGGCCGCGGGTCTGCACCCGAACCCGGTGCCGCACGCCCACGTCGTCACGACGACCACGCACAAGACCCTCGGCGGTCCGCGCGGTGGCGTCATCCTGTCGACGCAGGAGCTCGCCAAGAAGATCAACTCTGCCGTCTTCCCCGGTCAGCAGGGTGGTCCGCTGGAGCACGTGATCGCGGCCAAGGCGGTCTCGTTCAAGGTCGCGGCGACCGACGAGTTCAAGGAGCGCCAGCAGCGCACCCTGGACGGCGCCCGCATCCTCGCCGAGCGTCTGGTGCAGCCGGACGTCACCGAGGTCGGCGTCTCCGTCCTCTCCGGCGGTACGGACGTGCACCTGGTCCTCGTCGACCTGCGCAACTCGGAGCTGGACGGCCAGCAGGCCGAGGACCGGCTCCACGAGCTCGGCATCACGGTCAACCGGAACGCCATCCCGAACGACCCGCGGCCGCCGATGGTCACCTCGGGTCTGCGGATCGGCACGCCGGCCCTGGCCACCCGCGGCTTCCAGGCCGAGGACTTCACCGAGGTCGCCGAGATCATCGCGTCGGCACTCAAGCCGACGTACGACGCCGACGACCTCAAGGCCCGCGTGATCGCGCTGGCCGAGAAGTTCCCGCTGTACCCCGGTCTGAAGTAGTCCGGGTCACTTTTCGTACGTTTGGGGCGGGGCACCACGCACACTGGACAGTGAGCGCGGTGCCCCCACCCTTGTCCCGCCGCTCTTCGGACCGACCGGTCCGTACCGCACCGCCCGGCAGACAACGGCGTCTACCAACCCCTTAGGAGTCACACCGTGGCCATCTCGGTCTTCGACCTGTTCTCGATCGGCATCGGCCCGTCCAGCTCCCATACGGTCGGCCCGATGCGCGCGGCCCACATGTTCGCGCGCCGCCTGAAGAACGAGGGCCTGCTCGCCCACACCGTTTCCATAAGCGCCGAGCTGTTCGGCTCGCTCGGCGCCACCGGCCACGGCCACGGCACGCCCAAGGCCGTCCTGCTCGGCCTGGAGGGCGAGTCCCCCCGTACCGTCGACGTGGAGTCCGCCGACGACCGGGTGGACGCGATCCGCTCGTCGGGCCGGATCAACCTGCTGGGCATGCACGAGATCGACTTCGACGCAGACGAGCAGCTGGTCCTGCACCGCCGCAAGGCGCTCCCTTACCACGCCAACGGCATGACGATCTTCGCGTTCGACCGCGACGGCGCCCCGCTGCTGGAGAAGACCTACTACTCCGTCGGCGGCGGCTTCGTCGTCGACGAGGACGCCGTGGGCGAGGACCGGATCGTCCTCGACGACACCGTCCTGAAGTACCCCTTCCGCACCGGCGACGAACTGCTGCGGCTCTCCCGCGACACCGGCCTGTCGATCTCCTCCCTCATGCTGGAGAACGAGCGGGCCTGGCGGACGGAGGAGGAGATCCGCTCCGGTCTGCTGGACATCTGGCGGGTCATGCAGGCATGCGTATCGCGCGGCATGGCCCGCGAAGGCATCCTCCCCGGTGGCCTGAAGGTCCGCCGCCGCGCCGCGAACACCGCACGCCAGCTGCGCGCCGAGGGCGACCCGCAGGCCCACGCGATGGAGTGGATCACCCTCTACGCGATGGCGGTCAACGAGGAGAACGCCGCGGGCGGCCGCGTCGTCACCGCCCCGACCAACGGCGCAGCCGGCATCATCCCGGCCGTGCTGCACTACTACATGAACTTCGCCGCGGGTGGCGCCACCGAGGCCGAGAAGGAGGACAGCGTCGTCCGCTTCCTCCTCGCGGCCGGTGCCATCGGCATGCTGTTCAAGGAGAACGCCTCGATCTCCGGCGCCGAGGTCGGCTGCCAGGGCGAGGTCGGTTCCGCCTGCTCGATGGCCGCGGGAGCGCTCGCCGAGGTCCTCGGCGGCTCCGCCGAACAGGTGGAGAACGCCGCCGAGATCGGCATGGAGCACAACCTGGGCCTGACCTGCGACCCGGTCGGCGGTCTTGTCCAGATCCCCTGCATCGAGCGCAACGGCATGGCAGCGGTCAAGGCGGTCACGGCGGCGAAGATGGCGCTGCGCGGTGACGGCAACCACAAGGTCTCTCTCGACAAGGTCATCAAGACCATGAAGGAGACGGGCGCGGACATGAGCGTCAAGTACAAGGAGACGGCGCGGGGCGGGCTCGCGGTGAACATCATCGAGTGCTGAGCGGATGGGCCCTGATCAGCGCGTTCGCATCCTTCGGCGCCGATCAGGGCCTTCCCCTCCTGCGCAACCGGCGCCGGGAGGATCCGGGCCGAACGTCCCACCGGCGGCGGGACGTTCCCTCACAACCGTGTCGTGGCGCCCGACTCCTTCACCGAGGACATCAGGGTCCCGCACCGCGCCGACCGGTTGCTGATCCACTGCGCCCACATGGTTCACAGCGCCACCGGCTACTGGGGCCGGACTCTCGAAGAGAAGCGAATGACGGCGGTCTTCTTCTGGATGGCCGGCTGAACCCGCCCCACGCCGTCCGCCCCCCTCGCGGCGCCGGCCGGTGGCGCGGGACAAGGCGGCTGTCACCTGGACAGCTTGGTGACTCCAGGCAGGGAGGCGGCAAGGGCACACCGAGCGTCGGGCGGACGAGCCGGTTCTCGCTCGGCAGCCGGTGACGCTTGCGCACACGGGGGGAAGGGCAGGGCTGTTTCAAAGTCGCATGATCTTGTGGCGGTGCTGGTCCCAGGCATGACCGGAGAGGAACGTGTCCCCACCTGCCCCGGCAGGCTCGCCGACCTGTTGGGAGCGGAACCGGCTGGGGCAGACGCACTGGCCGTGGATGGCAAGAGCGCCCGCGGCTCGCGTACCGGCGACAGCCCGGCCGCGCATCTGCTGGCCGCGATGACCGCAGACGGAATGGCCGTCACTCAGCTGCGGGTGCCGGACAAGACCAACGAAATCACCTGCTTCGCCGCCCTGTTGACCCTGACGACCTGACCGGCAAGCCCGCACCGCCCTCCGCTTCACCACCCCGCGCGAACCAGCCATCCGCTACACCGGCCTGGGCGCCCCGGCCCTGCTGGCCGAGATACCTCAGGACGCCTCACGCGACAACGCCGACGTGGCCGCCATCGCCCGAATCGCAGGCAACCCAGAAGACATGGAGGTTCTGGACGCCTACTGCGCCACCCGCTCCCCACGCCGAGCCGCCGACCTTCTCCACCTGCACCACAACAGCGTCGCTCGCCGACTCGAACCGATCGCAAAGACCCTGGGCATCGAACTGACCGAGCCCACCGGGCTGATGCGGGCCAGACACGCCCTCACCCCGTGGCGACTGCTCAACGACTGAGGCAGATGAGTCCGGGCTCCGGCCTCACGCATGTCCGGAAATCACTCTACTCAACCGACCTTACAATCTCTTTACTGTTGTGCACACGTCACCAAGTCGGCCCGGACGACAAATACGAACCCCTGTAGCCCAAACCCCCCACGTGGTCTGAGACGTCCTTAGTTTGCCTCGGCAAGGAGGAAGTGTCCCATGCAACGTGTACGACGAAGAACGCTACGAGCGGGACTGGTGGCAGTCCTGGCCATGTTGACCCTGCTCGTCGGTGGCCTGCCAGCCACGGCGAAGCCCACCGACACGGCGCCCGCCGCACCCGAAGCCCGGCCGGCCGCGAAGGCGAAGGTACGCGACGCGGTGCAGCACGACCTCTCCCCAAAGCTGCGTGACATCTCCGCGAAGCCTGGCGGCACCAAGCGCAGCAGCGCCAAGCCCTCCGTGCAGCCGTCCCATTCGCTGGAGCGCGCCGCCGTCAACCCCTCCGCGAAGGAGGGCAGCAGCCAGGTCCAGCGTGGCTTCACCGCCAGCCAAGTACCTGAGTTCAAGGCCAACTTCGAGGGCGTCGGCAACGTCGACGGGGTGCTTCCGCCGGACACCAACGGCGATGTCGGCCCCAACCACTACGTCCAGATGGTCAACCTCCACTACGCCGTGTTCGACAAGAGCGGCAACAAGCTGCTCGGGCCGCTGCCGGGCAATGCGGTCTTCGCCGGCTTCGGCGGACCGTGCGAGACCAGGAACGACGGCGACCCGGTGGTCCTCTACGACGAGACCGCCGATCGTTGGATGATCACCCAGTTCGCCCTGCCGGGCGGATCCGCCGGCAACCACCAGTGCATGGCGATCTCGCAGACCCCGGACCCGACCGGGGCCTTCTACCGGTACGACTTCCTCTACCACCAGACCCGGATGAACGACTACCCGAAGTACGGGATCTGGCCGGACGCCTACTACATGACCACCAACGAGTTCGCGCCGTCCTTCGTCGGCGCCGGAGCGGTGGCCTTCGAGCGGGAGAAGATGCTCGCCGGCGAGCCGGCCCGGATGGTGTACTTCCACCTCGGTCCGGACTTCGGCGGCCTGCTGCCCGCCGACGCGGAGGGTCAGGCGCCGCCGGCCGGGGCACCCAACCCGTTCTCCATGTTCGACGACGACGCGTGGGGCACCTCGCCCACCGACCGGCTGCTGATGTGGGACTTCCACGTCGACTGGACCAACCCGGCGAACTCCACCTTCGGCAACAACCTGGCGCCGAACCGGTCCCTGGAGACCGCACCGTTCGACTCGAACATGTGCAATGGCGCCCGGTCCTGCATCCCGCAGCAGGGCACCTCGGCGCGACTGGACGCGATCGCCGACCGGTTGATGTACCGGGCGGCCTACCACAACTTCGGCGACCACGCCTCCATGGTGCTCAACCACACCGTGGATGTCGGCGGCGACCACGCCGGCGTGCGGTGGTACGAACTGCGCAGCAACTCGCCCACCGATTGGGCTATCCATCAGCAGGGCACCTATGCGCCGGACGGCGACAGCCGGTGGATGGCCAGCGCGGCCATGGACGTCACCGGCAACATCGCCATCGGCTACTCGTCATCGGGCAGCACATCCTTCCCGTCGATCCGGGTGGCCGGGCGACTCTCCGGTGACCCGGTGGGCGAACTGGGGCAGAGCGAGCGGACCCTGATCGCCGGGACCGGCGCACAGACCCACTCGGCGGCCCGCTGGGGCGACTACAGCTCGATGTCGGTGGACCCGACGGACGGCTGTACGTTCTGGTTCACCTCCGAGTACATGGCCCAGACCAGCTCCGCCAACTGGCAGACCCGCATCGGTTCGATGAAGTTCCCCAACTGCGTGAACGGGCCGCGGGGAGAGGTGACCGGCAAGGTCACCAAGGCCGGCGGCGGAGCGATCGCCGGTGCGACGGTACGCGTCGGCGGTAGCGGCACCGTCACCGACGACCAGGGCGAGTACAAGCTGACCCTGCCGACCGGTCAGCACGAGGCGACCGCTTCGGCATTCGGCTACGCGTCGAAGTCCGCGACGGTGACCGTGCCCGACAGTGGCACGGTGACGGCGAACTTCGCGCTCGACCCGGTTCCGCTGCGCAAGGTCAGCGGCGTGGTGAAGGACGATTCCGGGCACGGCTGGCCGCTCTACGCGCGCATCGACGTGGCCGGCAAGCCGGGCGGCCCGGTCTTCACCGACCCGGCGACCGGCGCGTACAGCGTCGATTTGCCGCAGGGGGCCGAGTACGGCCTGACGGTCAAGGCGATGTACCCGTCTTACCGGCAAGGCAACGCGCAAGTCACCGTCAGTGACAGCGACCTGGTGCGGAACTTCGACCTGGCGATCGAGACCTCCTGCGACGCCACCGGGTACAAGATCGGCTACGGCGAACCGGTCGTCACCGAGCAGTTCGAGTCCGGGGACACGCCGGCCGGCTGGAGCGTGGTGAACACCACGCCCAACGGCGGCTGGAACTTCACCGACCCGAAGAGCCGGGGCAACCTCACCGGCGGCAGCGGCACGTACGCCATTGCGGACAGCGACAGCGCCGGTTCCGGCAAGCCGATGGACACCGCGCTGATCACCCCGGCGATGGACCTGTCCGCCGTACCGGCACCGGTGCTGCGGTTCAACAGCGACTACCGGGCGCTCGGCGGGTTCGCCGACATCGACGTGAGCGTTGACGACGGCACGACCTGGAAGAACGTGTCGCACTGGACCAGCACCAGCCGGCGTGGTCCGGTGCTGGAGGAGATCCCGGTGCCGCAGGCGGCCGGGAAGTCCGACGTGCGGATCCGGTTCCACTACCAGGCCACCTACGCATGGTGGTGGGAGCTGGACAACGTGTCGATCGTCAACCGGACCTGCGACCCGATCCCGGGTGGTCTGGTGGTCGGCCGGGTGCTGGACGGCAACACCGGCGCCGGGCTCAACGATGCAACAGTGACCAGCGAGGACAAGCCGGCGGAGAAGGCGGTGACCGGGCCGACTCCGGACGACGCCAAACTCGGCGACGGCTTCTACTGGATGTTCTCGACCCTGACCGGAAAGCACCCGTTCGCCGGGGCGAAACAACAGTACAAATCGGTCACGTCCACGGTGGATGTGGCGGCTGACCGGGCCACGCGGGAGGACTTCGCACTCAAGTCGGGCCGGCTGACCGTCACCCCGCCGTCGGTGGGGAGCACTCTGACGCTGGGCCAGTCCAAGACGGCGACGACCACCATCCGCAACGACGGCACCGCACCGGCCACGTTTGAGCTGTCCGAGCGGGCCGGTAGCTTCGACCAGCTCGGTACGCGTGGCGCGCGCCTGCAGAACCTCCGGGTCAAGGGGGGCGGCGTATCGCCCGCCTGGCGGGGCGACAGCAAGCCCGGCGACGTCCTGGAGCCGACCCCGTACGCGCCGCCGTGGACCAACACGGCCAACTACCCGATCAAGGTCATGGACAACGCCGCGGCCGCGTACGACGGAAAGGTGTACTCGGTTGGCGGCACCGACGGCGCCGCCAACCTCGCCAACGGCTACGTGTACGACCCGGCGGCGAACACCTGGACGAGGATCGCCGACATGCCGGCGGGCCTGGAGAAGCCGGCAGCGACGTTCGTCGACGGCAAGCTCTACGTCTTCGGTGGCTGGAACTCGGCGGGCAACACGTCGGCAAAGGTCTACGCCTACGACCCCGGTACCAACGCGTGGGAGACCCGGGCCGGCACCAACCCGGCCCCGCGGGCCGCACCCGGCATCGGGGTGGTCGACGGCCAGATCTATCTGGTCGGTGGCTGCGTGGACGGAAACTGCAGCAAGTCCAATGTGACCGTCCGGTACAACCCCGGGGCCGACACGTTCACCACGGTCGCCGCGTACCCGGTCGCGGTGGCGTGGCAGGGCTGCGGCGGGATCGACGGCACGCTCTACTGCGCCGGCGGCAACGGGCCGACGACGCTGAAGAGCACGTACGCCTACAACCCGGGCGCGAACGCCTGGACCCAGATGGCCGACCTGCCGGTCGACGTCTGGGGGGCAACCGCGGACACCGCGAACGGCCTGCTGTTGGTCTCCACCGGTGTCATCAACAACTCCACAACGGTCACCAACCAGGGCTGGGCGTACGACCCGGCGGCCAACTCCTGGTCGGCGCTGCCCAACGCCAACTTCGCCCGCTACCGGGCGGGTGCGGCGTGCGGGTTCGTCAAGGTCGGTGGCTCGACCGGCGGCTTCACCCCGACGCCGGACAGCGAACTGCTGCCCGGTTTCGACCAGTGCGCCACTGTCACCGACGTACCGTGGCTGTCCGCGTCCCCGACCTCGGCGACGCTGCAGCCCGGGCAGAGCATCACGGTGAACGTCAAGTTTGAGGCCTCCACGGCGGCGGGCGTGCAGCAGCCCGGCAAGTACACCGCCCAGCTCGGCATCAAGTCGGACACCCCGCCCGTGGCACCGATCGACGTGACGATGACCGTGCAGCCGCCCAAGGACTGGGGCAAGTCGACGGGCGTCGTCACCGGCGTCGACTGCCGCGGCAACAGCACCGCGCTGCGCGGGGCGACCGTCCAGATCAACGGCAAGAGGGGCTGGACCCACACCCTGAAGACCGATGCGGATGGCCGGTACGTCATCTGGGCTCCGAGGGACAACCCAGTCGAGATCATCGCGGCTCAGGATGGCTGGAAGCCGCAGTCCAGGCTGGTGAACCTCAAGGCGGGCGAGGCGGTGACCACCGACTTCGCCCTCCGCCCCACCACTTGCTGAGAGGAGTCTGATCCACCGGGCCCGCGCCGTTCACCGGCGCGGGCCCTTCCCGTCTGCGGCTCGCGTACCGGCGACAGTGCAGGAGTGAGTCCTGCCGGCAGGTTCGCGCGGGTAGGAACGGGGGTTCTGGGGTCGAATGGGTGACCTTGGCGGCTGTTGCTCGTTGGGCTGGGTGACGGGTGTCCGGCCCTTGCGGGAGGGGGTGGTGTGGTGGGTGGTGTGCGGGAGTTGGCGGCGTCCTTCGTGGTGCCGGGGCCTTGCGGGGTGGCGATCCGGGACCGTCTCAAGTACCTCACGCCCCGGGACGAGAAGGTGCTGCGTGCGGTCGGTGAGCATCAGGGTGCGCTCGCTTCGCGTGATCTCAAGGCGCGCTGTGCGGACGGTTCACTGGACGTGACGAGCGGTGACGCGATCGCCATCAAGGCGCGTTCCGTCGCCGAGGGCCCACCGGCCCGGCTCGGACGCCCGGCCCCGGCCGAGGAAAGAGGACAGCCACGAGCTCTCCGAGAATCGGTCCCCCGCCACCTGCATTGTTTCGCGAATTCGACTCACTCCCATTCCCTGTTCGTAACGTTCAGACGAGGGGCACCATGAGCAAAATTGCGCTTCCAGAGTTCCATATGCCGTTCGACAGCACGGGCTGCAATCCAGGCATTCAGAAGACGAAACAAGCCGCCTGGGAGTGGGCGGACGACAACGATCTCGTGCTGACACCGGCGGCTCGGAAGAAAATGATCCGGACGCGTCCCGAACTCTGGATATCACTCATATTTCCCGCCGCGTCGCAGGAACACCTCGACCTCTTCTGCCAGTGGCTGTTCTGGGCCTTCCTGGTCGACGACGAATTCGACGACGGGCCCGCCGGGCGTGACCCGCACCTGTGCGAGGAGGCGATCGCGCGGCTGGTGGACGTGCTCGACGGCACCGGCGCACCGAACGGCCCCATGGAGCACGCGCTCGACGACCTCATGGCGCGGACCCGCGGCGGCCGGTCGCCGCGCTGGGTCCGGCAGTTCCGCCGGGACACGGTCGCCTGGCTGTGGACGTACTACGCGGAGGCCGTCGACCGGGCCGCGGGGCATGTGCCGAGCATGGCCGACTTCGTGAAGCACCGCCGCGATTCGGTGGCCATGCAGCCGTTCCTCGATCTGCACGAGATCACTGCCGGAATAGACCTCCCGGAATCCGCCCGATCCCTTCCCGCGTATATCGCGCTGCGCAACTCGGTGACCGATCACTCGGGGCTCTGCAACGACATCTGCTCGTTCGAGAAGGAAGCCGTCCTCGGATACGAGCACAATATGGTCAGGCTCATTCAGCGGGACCGCTGCTGCTCGGTCCAGGAGGCCGTCAATGAGGCCGGGACATGGCTGGCGGGGATTGCCGACCGGGTGCAGCGATCGGAGAAGGAACTCGTCGAGGAGATAGCGGCGGCTCATATCGACGGCCCTGCGCGCGCCGCGCTGGAGCGCTGTATCCAGGACTACCGGGGGCTCGTCCGCGGGGACTTCGATTACCACGCACGGGCGGAGCGGTACACCCGCCCCGACCTGATGGAAATCGACGAGCAGCCCGCCCTGTCCCGGAACTTCGCCGTCTGACCGCACGGGCCCGGAGGGCTGGATCCGTCACCGGCGCCCCTCAGCGGCAGGGCGCGCAGGGTCGGCGCCCAGCCGAGCCGGACCTCGCCCGACCCGGTGGAACGACCAGTGAGTTCGGCGATCAGGCCGATCCGGTTGAGGACCGTGTTGCGCCGCGGCTGTCCGGGGGTGCTGCGGCTGCCGCGGGCCGGGCAGGTGCGTGAACAGATCTGCCGCGTCGACGCTCCGGGCGGACGCCGTCCGCCCGGAGGGTTGAGCGGCCGGTGGTCCGGCGCACCCCGGCCGGGCAGGGCCGGGGGTCCCTCCGGCGATCAGCCCTTGTTCTGGGCAGCCCAGAACTCGTCGAAGGTGAGGAGACCGTCACCGTTCGTGTCGTGGGAGTTGATGACGGCCTGGGCCACCGGCTCGGTGACGTAGGGGTCACCCAGCTGAGCCATCACGCTCTTGTACTCGGCGGCCGAAATCAGACCGTCGCCGTTGAGGTCGTACCGCTCGAACGCCTTGCGCGCCGACTCGATGTCCGCCACTGTTCAGCCCCTTCGTCATACCTAACTGATAGGGGTCAGATTAACGGGCGCGAGGGAAACCGATTGCGGCGGCCGGTCGTCGATCATGGGTGGGGTGTCCGCGGACGGCGGACCGGACCGGGAACCCAGGAGGGGAACACTTCATGACCGACGCACTGGCGCGGATCCTGACGGCTGCCGCAGACGGGCGGTTCCCGCCGCCGGACGGGTCCACCACCGTGGTGGCACAGCCGAACGCACGGGACGCCGGGGTACTGGCATTCACCGCGCACTCGGTGGTGTTCACCGACGAGAACCCGGACTGGGTACGGGCCACGCTGGCCGGCGCCCCGGGCGATGCGCTCGCCGCGACGATGAATCCGCACTTCCTGGGCGCGCTGCTGGCCCGTACCGGACGCCACATGAACACCATCGATCTGCTGACGGTCGCGGGTGCGCTGCCCGGCGAGCCGGAGATCGGGCTCCGCGAGATCGAGGACCCGGAACACCCGCGGGTGGCGCGCGCGATGAAGTTCCGCGACGAGGTCCGGGTCTGGGCTGCCGACGGCGGGGTGCTGATCCTCGGCCGTGGGGTCGCCGGGCGCTGGGAGACGGCGATCGAGGTGGCGGAGGAAGCGCGCGGCCGCCGGCTCGGGGAGCGCCTGGCACGGGCGGCCCGGCACCTGGTGCCGGACGAGGTGGTGTGGGCGCAGCAGTCGCCGGGGAACGCACGCAGTGTGCGGACGTTCCAGGCGGCGGGCTATCGGCCGGTGGGCTCGGAGGCGCTGCTGGTCGCGGGCTGAGTCACGGACTCGGCGGGTCAGCGGAAGACGCCGGTGTGGCCGAGCGAGTAGCGGCCCGGCTGCGGATAGACGGCGAGACCGTGCGGTCCGCTGCCCACCGGGATCCGGGCGAGCTGCTTTCCGGTGGACGTGTCGATCGCGTACACCTCGGCGTTGTAACGCCCCGACAGCCAGAGGACCTTGCCGTCCGGCGAGACACCGCCCATGTCCGGGCTGCCGCCGTTCGGCAGGCGCCACTTCTTCGTCAGCTTGTTCCGTGCGAAGTCGAAGACGGAGATGGTTCCTTCGCCGCGGTTGGAGATGTACATCACCTTGGAGTCCCGGCTGACGTACAGCCCGTGGGCCCCCTTGCCGGTGGAGAGCAGCTTCGGGGTGGTGAACTTCTTCCCGTCCAGCACCCACATGCCGTTCGCGATCATGTCCGCGATGTAGAACCTGCTGCCGTCCGGCGACAGCTTCACGTCCTGTGGCATGGCGCCCTTGAACGGCAGCTTCTGCTGGCCGACGATCTTCATCTTCGCCGTGTCGACCTTGAGGAGTTCGCCGGAGAACTCGCAGGAGACGACGAAGTACCGGCCGTCCATGGAGAAGTCGGCGTGATTGACGCCTGCGCAGTCGACCGGCACGGTCTTGGCCGTCTTCATGGTGTGGGCGTCGCGGAAGACCAGCTCACGGTCCATCGAGGCCATCACGATGGCGTACTTGCCGTCCGGTGTGAAGTACAGGTTGTACGGGTCGGAGACGGGAACCGTCTTGCCGGGCTTCCCGGTGGCCGGGTCGATGGGCGTGAGACTGTCGCCGAGGTCGTTGTTGACCCAGAGCGTCTTCAGGTCCCAGGACGGGACGACGTGCTGCGGCTGGTGTCCGACCGGGATGGTCTTGATGACCTTGTACGTCTTCGGGTCGATCACCGACACCGTGTTGGAGTTGGTGTTGGGTACGTAGATCCGGGCCGGGAAGTCCTTGACGGCCGGCGACATCTTTCCGGGCCGGTCGGCCGCGTACACGTCCTTGGGATCGAGCACCGGCGGCATCCCGGCGAGTCCGGGCGAGGTGGCGCGTCCGGGGGCGGCTTGCTCCGGGGTGGCGCTCTGGTCCGGCCGGGGTGTGGCGGCCTCGGTCGTCCCCTTCTCGGCGGAGGTGCCACAGCCCGTGAGGGCGGCGATGAGGATGCCGCCGAGCAGGGCCGCGGTGCGCGTGGTGGTGAGCATCAGGTCAGCAGCTCCGTGGTCGTCACCGCGCGCAGTCCGCGGCGGTCGATTTCGGCGAGGAGGACCGGCAGTGCGGCGACCGTGTCCGCGTAGCCGAAATGCAGGCTCACCACCGATCCGTTGCGGATCTCCCCGGCAACCTTGCGGGTGACGGCCGCGGCGCCGGGAGAGGTGAAGTCGAGGGAGTCCACGTCGTACGAGAGGACGTGCGGGTAGCCCGCCCGTCGGGCGAGGCGCTGGACGAGCGGGGTGGCGTCCTGGGTGCGCGAGGGCCGGAACCAGGTGCCGATGGAACCGGTGAGCCGGCGCAGCCGTTGGGCGCAGCCGGTGATCTCCGCGTATGCCTGGACCTCGCCCATCGCCGAGATGTCGGCATGGTGCTGGGTGTGGTTGCCGAGGTCATGGCCGCCGTCGAGGATCCGGCGGGCCATCTCGGGGTGCTCGTCGAGCCAGCTCCCGACGGCGAGGACGGTGATCCGGGCGTGGGCCCGTTCCGCCTCGGCGAGCACGGTCCGGGCGATGGCGGGGTCGCCCTGGCCGTGGAAGGTGAGGGCGACGCGGGCGCGATGACGAGGACCGTGGTCGATCTGGACCGGCTGCCCGGGGAAGCGGTGCGGGGCGGGGGCGGTGCGCGGGGCCGGGGGCTTCGCACCCCCCGGGGTCGTCGCGGGGGTGGTGGCCGGGGTCTTCGCCGAGGTGGTGACGGCGCCGCGTTCATCCGTACATCCCGCCGCAAGGACGCCGGCCAGGGCTGCTCCTGCGCCCGCGCGCAGTGTGCTGCGACGGTGCACCGGCGTCTCGGAGGCCTTCATGGGCAGAACAGTAGGTGCGAATGACCGGAAAGGTAGCAATCACCCGCCTTCACACCCCCTTGCCGGGACGCGAAGGAAGTGCCGCCAATGGCTCAACTAATCGAGGATTCACTCGCCGAACCACATAATCATTCACGCATTGCCAGGCCAGTGACCCATCACACCTGCGATTCGACGCCGAAGAGTCACGATGTGACCAGATTTATCCGATTAGCCCCTTTGGACCCCGGGTCCCCCATCTGCCATAGTCGGTTCCACGACCCCCATTGACCCGGGCCAGGTCGTCTCCAGCGGCCGTGAACACACCCCCTATTTCACGGCCCCACGCAGAAGCCCCCGCAGCGCCGCACCACGGCCGACCGGGGGCTTCTGTGCGTCGCGCCGGGTGCCATCACAGAGGACGCAGGGGCGGGGGCCGGATCGGCTCAGCGGTCGGAGATCCACATCTCGAACCAGGTGGTCTTGCCGCGCGGCAGCAGATCCACCCCCCAGCGGTCGGAGAGCTTGTCGACGAGAAAGAGCCCGCGGCCGCTGATGTCCATCTCCTGAACCGGCATGAGGCACGGCAGCCCGCGCGAGGGGTCGCGCACCTCGATCCGGATCCAGTCGCGGCGGCGCAGCATCCGCAGCCCGAAAACACGCGCGCCTGTGTGCCGTACCGCGTTGCCGACGAGCTCCGAGACGAGCAGAACGGCATGCTCGGCGGTCTGCGGGGAAAGCGCCCACTGCCGCAGCACCACGTAGGAGGTGAGCCGCCGGGCGGTGGCCGCGGACTCCGGCCGGGAGGGCAGCTGCACTTCACCCTCCGCCGGATTTTCGGACAACTCCAGCGCCTTGAACGCCTGTTCGTCCTCGCCAGTCGGCATCCGGCGTGCCGCAGTCGCGCCGCCGCGCTGCCGCGGCTGTTCCACACCCTCCAGGCCCGCCATGCCCACCATCATGGCCGCACTGCGGGCGTTCCGGGGCGGTTCCGAGGGAATCCCCACCCCGGATTGAGACGGACCGGCACATGGGGGGCGGGCGACGCCGCCTCCCATGTGCCGGTCGGACTTAAGGCTCAGCCAATCCGCTCGCACGGATGAATCCGCGGCAGTCGTTACCCAACTGGCGTTTGTTCAGAGGAACTTGGCCTTCCCCGGTCCCTCTTCGACAAAGCTGCGCATACCGCGCTCACGGTCCTCGGTAGCGAACAGGCCGGCGAACCAATTCCGCTCGATCGTGAGACCGGTGTCGATGTCCGTCTCCAGCCCGGCGTCGACCGACTCCTTCGCCGCGCGCAGCGCGAGAGCCGGCCCCTTGGCCAGCCGGGCCGCCCAGGCGTATGCCTGCTCGTACACCTCGGCCGCGGGCACCACACGGTCCACCAGGCCGATCGCCAGCGCCTCTTCGGCCTTCACATGACGGCCGGTGAAGATCAGGTCCTTGGCCTTGGACGGGCCGACCAGCCGGGCCAGCCGCTGGGTACCGCCCGCGCCGGGAATCAGGCCGAGCAGGATCTCGGGCTGGCCCAGCTTGGCGTTGTCGGCGGCGATCCGGAAGTCGGCGCAGAGCGCCAACTCGCAGCCGCCACCGAGCGCGTAACCGGTCACGGCGGCGACGACCGGCTTGGGGATGCGGGCCACCGCGGTGAAGGAGTCCTGCAACGCCTTGGACCGTACGACCATCGCCGTGTGGTCCATCGCCTGCATCTCCTTGATGTCCGCGCCCGCCGCGAACACCTTCTCACCGCCGTAGAGGACGACGGCGCGCACATCGTCGCGCCGGGTCGCCTCCTCGGCGAGTTCACGCAGCCGGTCCTGGGTGGCGACGTCCAGGGCGTTCATGGGCGGACGGTCCAGCCGGATCGTGCCGACGCCGTCGCTTGCTTCGAGGGTTACGGTCATGAGAGGCAGGTTAACCGTCACTAACGACGGCGGGCCCGGTGCTGTTGGTCACAGCACCGGGCCCGCCGTCCTGTCGTGTTCCGCGACCTACTTGGTCCACTCCGCCCAGGTCATGTTCCAGCCGTTGAGGCCGTTGTCCGGCTGGATGGTCTTGTCGCGGGAGTTCTTCACGATCACGACGTCGCCGATGAGCGAGTTGTCGAAGAACCAGGCAGCCGGGGTCTTCTTGCTCCAGGCGCCGCGCACGTCCTGCAGACCGACGCAGCCGTGGCTGGTGTTGGTCGAACCGAAAACAGAGGGCGCGCCCCAGTAGTTGCCGTGGATGAAGGTGCCCGACGTGGACAGACGCATCGCGTGCGGCACGTCCTTGATGTCGTACTCGCCGCCGAAGCCGACGGTGTCGCCGTTCATCCGGGTCACCTTGAGCTTCTCGCTGATGACCATCTGACCGTTGTACGTGGTGGTCGCAGGGGCGCCCGCGGAGATCGGGATGTTCTTGATCTGCTTGCCGTCACGGACGACCTTCATCCGGTGCGTGCTCGCGTCGACATGGCTGACCTGGCTGCGGCCGACGGTGAACGAGACCGTCTTGGCCTGCTTGCCGTAGACCCCCGGGCGTCCCTCGACGCCGTCGAGGTTGAGCTTCACGGTCACCTTGGTGCCCGCGGCCCAGTACTTCTCCGGGCGGAAGTCCAGGCGGTCGTTGCCGAACCAGTGGCCCTCGACCTGTACCGCCGGCTCCGCCGTCACCTTGATGGCCTTCTCGACCGCTTCGGGGTCGGTGATACCGCGGGTGAAGTGGATCGAGACCGGCATGCCGACGCCGACCGTGGAACCGTCCTCCGGCGTGTACTGCCCGATGAAGGTGTTTTTCGGCACCAGCGTGGTGAACGTGGTGTCCTTGGCCGACTCGCGGCCCTTGGCGTCCTTGGCGATCGCATGGACCGCGTACTTCGTCGCCGCGGCCAGGTGCTGCCCGGGCTCCCAGCTCGCGCCGTCCGCCGCGATCTTGCCCTCGACCTCGACGCCCTTGGGGTCCGCGACCTTGACCGTGGTCAGCTTGCCCTGCTCGGCGGAGATCTTCAGCGCCCCGCTGGTGGCGACCGAGTCGGCACCGTCCTTGGGCGTGACGGTCACCACCGCCTGCGAGGCGGTCGTGTCCGCGCTTCTGCCCCCGCCGCTCTTCCCGCCCTTGTCACCGGCGTCGGTGTCTCCCCCGCCGCACGCCGTCACCAGCAACAGCAGTGCACCCAGCACCAGAGCCGACAGTCCGGTGGTCCCCCGGCCACGCCGTCCGTTGTCCGCCCCGACCGATGTCCCCGATATCGGCTGCCCGTTCAATGTGGTCGTCTCCCCTCGCACGGCCTGGCCCCGCCATGGCCCTGGGAGCCTGCAGGCTCCTACCCCCGCGCGCTGCACATGCGCGCTAGCGAAAGATAATCACACGGACCTTGGAGAGATCCCCCCGTGGATGTCACCGTTCAGTCCCAAGTTGTCCCAGGACACCATCAGGTGACGCCCAGTAGGGCGGCGCAGGTGCCCGGCCGGCCCGCCCCGGTCCAGGACACCCTCGCGAGGCACCACGGAGCTTCCGCGCGGACGCGCTTCAACGGAGCGCGGAGCCCGCCTTCCACTGGGTCCGGTTCAGATTCCGGCCGACGAGCCCGTTGTCCGGCGCCACGTGCTTGTCCTCGGAGTCGACGACCGACGGCGTCCCCGATGAGCGTCCGGTCGAAGAACCATCCGGCCGGCGTGTCCCCGCTGCCGCCCACGCCCACGTCAGCGCGGTGACCATCCTCGCCCTGCCTTCTTCGCAGGGTGGTTCACGTCCCCCCACGACCAGGGCCGTCCGGGGGAAACGTGAGTGCGGGCCCCGCCGTGGGCAGAACTGAGGGGAGGACCACCTTCGGGGAGCCACGGCCGGGACGCCGTGCGCTCCTCTTCGGCGCCGGGTCCGATGAGCCGCGGGAGGCTGAGAGGTGTCGAGCGCAGCTGAGCAGGAGGCAGTGCGGGAGCCGGTCGGGAAGGTACTGGAACGGACGTCGGAGGAGGCAGGGGCCGAGGCCGGGACCGGCCCGTTGGAAAGGCGGCTGCTCGACGGCGGGCAGCGGCCGCCGGTCGTGTGGCCCGGTGCGCCGATGCCGCTCGGAGCCCGTTTCCGGGTGGGCCCGGACGGGGTGGCGGGCACCAACTTCGCGCTCTGGGCAGGCGGCGCCGAGGCCGTCGAGCTCTGCCTCTTCGACGGGGAGGGAAGCGAGACGCGCCTCCCGCTGACCGAGCTGACCCATGAGATCTGGCACGGTTTCGTGCCGGGCGTACGGCCGGGTCAGCGGTACGGCTACCGGGTGCACGGCCGCTGGGACCCGTGGACGGGTGCCCGCTGGAACCCCGCGAAACTGCTGCTGGATCCGTACGCACGTGCGGTGGACGGCTCGTTCACCCTGCCGGCCGAGGTCTACGGCCATGTGAGGGACTGGCCGCAGCAACAGGTCGCCGACACCGTCCGGGACGAACGGGACTCCGCTCCGTACGTACCGAAGGGTGTCGTCGTCCACGATGACGACGACTGGGCGGAGGACCGGCGCCCCAAGACGCCGTGGGCCGACTCCGTCATCTACGAACTGCATGTGCGTGGCTTCACCCAACGGCACCCGGAGATCCCGGAGGAGCTCCGGGGCACGTACGCCGGACTCGCCCACCCGGCGGCCGTCGGCCATCTGACCCGGCTCGGCGTGACGGCGGTGGAGCTGCTGCCGGTGCATCAGTTCGCCCACGAGGACCACCTGCTGCGGCGCGGACTGCACAACTACTGGGGATACAACTCCATCGGGTACTTCGCCCCGCACGCGGACTACTCGGCGAGCGGTACGGGCGGTCAGCAGGTCGGCGAGTTCAAGCGGATGGTGCGGGCGCTGCACGACGCCGGGATCGAGGTCATCCTCGACGTGGTCTACAACCACACGGCGGAGGCGAGTGAGCTGGGTCCGATGCTGTCACTGCGCGGCATCGACAACCGCGGCTACTACCGGCTCCAGTCCGACGCCCGGAGATACACCGACTACACCGGCTGCGGAAACACCCTGCATGTGGTGCAGCCGCATGTGCTGCGGCTGATCACGGACTCGCTGCGGTACTGGGTCACCGAGATGGGCGTCGACGGCTTCCGCTTCGATCTGGCGGCGGCGCTGGCCCGCTCGATGCACGACGTCGACATGCTGTCCCCGTTCCTCGCGGTGATCGCCCAGGACCCGGTGCTGCGCCGGGTGAAGCTCATCGCGGAGCCATGGGACGTCGGCAACGGCGGCTACCAGGTCGGCGCCTTCCCACCGCTGTGGACGGAGTGGAACGACCGCTACCGCGATGCCGTACGGGACTTCTGGCGCGGCGCCCTGCCCGATGTGCGGGATCTCGGCTACCGGCTGACCGGATCCAGCGATCTGTACGCGTGGGGCGGCCGCCGCCCGTACGCATCGGTCAACTTCATCACCGCGCACGACGGCTTCACGCTGCGCGATCTGGTCAGTTACGAGCAGAAGCACAACGAGGCGAACGGCGAGGGCAACCGGGACGGCACATCGCACAACCGGGCCTGGAACTGCGGCACCGAGGGCGAGACCGACGACCCCGGGATCAACGCGCTGCGCCGCCGCCAGCTGCGCAATCTGCTCACCACCCTGCTGCTGTCGACCGGGGTGCCGATGCTGGTCGCGGGCGACGAGATGGGCCGGACGCAGGGCGGCAACAACAACGCGTACTGCCAGGACAACGAGATCGGCTGGCTGGACTGGTCGCTGCTCGACCAGCCGGAGTGGCGGGAACTGACCGAGCTGACGGCGCGGTTGCTCACGCTGCGCCACACCCATCCGGTGCTGCGTCGCCGCGCCTTCTTCTCCGGCCGGCCGCAGGCCGCGGACGGGCTGCGGGACCTCGCGTGGTTCACCCGGCAAGGCACGGAGATGACGGAGGAGGACTGGTACGCACCGGCCGCGACCGTGGGGCTCTATCTCTCCGGGCGTGACATCCCGGGCCGGGACGCGCGCGGCGAACAGGTCACGGACGACAGTTTCCTGGCGATCCTGCACGCCGCCGACCGTCCGGGCAGCTTCCGGCTTCCCGGTCCGCCGTGGGCACGGGCGTACGAACTGGTGCTGGACACCTCGCTGGAGGACCAGTCCACCGCTCCGGGAACACTGCACCGCGGCTCCGAGATGCTCGCGGTGCCGGCGAGGGCCGTGGTGCTGCTGCGCGTCAGGGAGTGATGCGGAACAGGGCGGACGGCCGGGGTCAGCCGAGGATGCCGCGCTCGTAGGCGCTCGCGACGGCCGCGGCGCGGTCCTTGGCGCCCAGTTTCGCGAAGATGTGCGTGAGATGGGTCTTCACCGTTGCCTCGCTGATGAACAGTTCGGCGGCGATCTCCCGGTTCGAGGTGCCCTTGGCGACCAGTTCGAGCACCTCGCGCTCGCGGGCGGACAGCGCCTCGTGGCCCACGGCGCCGGGGGCACGTACGCGCGAGACGAGCCGGGAGGCGACCGCGGGCGACAGCACGGTACGTCCGTCGGCGGCCGCGCGCACGGCGGTGAACAGCTCTTCGCGGGGTGCGTCCTTGAGCAGATAGCCGGTCGCGCCCGCCTCGATCGCGGGCAGCGTGTCGGAGTCGGTGTCGTACGTGGTGAGGACGAGCACCTTGGACCGGGCGCCGCGCCCGGTCAGTTCGGCGATCGCGGCGACGCCGCCGCCGCCCGGCATCCGCAGATCCATCAGGACGACATCGGGGTCGAGCCGGGCCACGAGGTCGACGCCCTCCACCCCGTTCGACGCCTCCCCGAGGACCCGGAAGCCGGGGGCCGAGTCGAACATGCCGCGCAGACCGTCCCGTACGACGGGGTGGTCGTCGACGACGACGAGCGTGATGACGCGTGCGGGATCCTCAGCCATGGCAGGCCAACCGTACTGGTCATCGGCTGTGCTGAACCAGTGGCACCCGGGCGCAGACCGCCGTGCCGCGGCCCGGCTCCGTCTCCACCTCGACGGTGCCCGCGATGCGTTCGGCGCGGGCCCGCATGCCGCGGAGCCCGAAACCGCCCGCGCCGCTGTACGGCGGCAGGGCGGCCGGGTCGAAGCCGCAGCCGTCGTCCCGCACGTCCAGGGTCAGTTCGTCGCCCATGAAGGACAGGGTGATGCCGACCCGTGCGGCCCGGGCATGGCGGCCGGTGTTGGCGAGGGCTTCCTCGGCGATACGGAGCAGGGTGGCGGCTATCTCGTCGTGGACCGGCTCGGCGGTACCGGTGACGGTGAACTCGGCCCGGATCCCGTGACGTTCGGCCCAGCCGGCGACCGTCTTCTTCAGCGCGCCCGGAAGGTCGTCGTGCTCCAGTGCGGCGGGGACCAGATCGTGTACCGAGCGACGCGCCTCGCCCAGGCTGTGCCGGGCCAGTGCGGCGGCACGGTCGAGGTGCTGCCTGGCCAGAGCGGGATCGGTGTCGGCGACCGAGGTCACCACCTGGAGCTGGGCGATGATGCCGGTCAGTCCCTGGGCGAGCGTGTCGTGGATCTCGGCGGCGAGCCGGCGCCGCTCGTCGGCGACGCCCGCCTCGCGTGCCTGGACGAGAAGTTGGGCGTGCAGGCCCGCATTCTCCGCGAGGGCCTGTTCGAGACGGGCGTTGGCGGACTCCAGCTCGGTGATGGTGTCGACCTGGGTGCGGGCGTGCTCGGCCTCCCGGTCGCCGATCTGGGCGAACACCATCGTGAGAGTGCCGTGCAGAGCAAAGAGGATGCCGAAGGCGATCCAGTTCATGAGAGCGTCCGGCGGGAGGCCACTGCCGCACTGCGAGCCCGCCATGATGACGGCGGTGGCGAGCAGGCCGGCCCGAAAGGCCCGATCCGGGAGCAGCCGGCCCGCGTCGAAGTAGCCGAGCACCGCGAACATCGAGAAGAACGGGTTGCACCAGGTCAGTGCGAAGGCGAGCAACGTGCGGGCGACGAAGTAGAACTGCGCCGCCCGCGACTTCGGGGGAACACCCGGCCGAACCCGCCCCCACCAGAGCTGGAGGACGAGCGCCACCGGAACCAGTACCGCGACGGCGTACCCGTCCGCGCGGGACATGACGAGGCCGGCGGTCACGGCCGAGACCGCGGTGCCCAGGCCGAGCAGACCGTACGGCCCGTACCGGAAGAACCGATCCCCCAACTGCGCGGCCGTCGTCGGTCCGGTTGTGGTCGCCTCAGCCATGTCCCCCGCATTCATGGGTGAAGTCTCCCCCGGAACCGGTCACTCCCATCGGAACAGACGGGTCGCGAGCAGGGTCACCAGGGCCGCCCACAGCGCCATCACGCCCAGCTGGGCCCAGCCGGGCCAGCCTCCGGACGCCGCCCGGTCCAGGGCCTGGGAGGCCGCGCCGAACGGGGTGACCTCGACGATGCGCCGGAGCGTGTCGGGCATGGACTGCACCGGGATCCAGACCCCGGCGCTGAACATCATCACGAGGTTGACGACCGAGCTGATCGCGGCGGACGCCTTGGTGGTGCGGGAGAGCGCGCAGAGCAGTGCGCCGAGGACGAGGACGCTCGCCGTCGACAGGAGCAACGCCAGGACGTAGCCGAAGGGCTGTCCGGGCAGTGCGACACCGAAGGCGATCCGGCCGACGGCCATCACCACCGCGGTGGAGCCGAGGGCCGCGGCGCCGTGCAGGGCGATCTGCGAGGTGAGCAGGGCGGACGGCCGAACCGGAGTGGTCGACATGCGGCGCAGGATGCCGCGCTCGCGGTAGCCGGTGAGGACGGGCGGCATGGCCCCGATCCCGGCCATGATCATGGCGAGCAGCACCGACACCGGTACGTACAGATCGATGACGCGGCGGCCGCCGAGCGCGTCGTCGGGGTCCCGGAAGGACGGGATCAGGCCGAGGATCGTCAGCAGCGCGGTCGGGAAGACGAGGATCCAGAACAGGCTTCCGGGCTCGCGGAGGAAGAGCCGTGTCTCGGCCCTGAGTACCGCTGCCCATGGGGTGGTCGCGGTCTGTGCCTTGGCCGGGTTCGCCGTGGTCATCTCACGCCGCCTGTTCTGTGAGGTCGAGGAACGCGTCGTCCAGAGTGGCCTCGGAGACGCGGAGCTGGTGTGCCGATACGCGGTGGCGGGCCAGCAGCGAGATGACCGCGTTGACCGTCTCGTCGGTGCCGTTGATGACGATCCGGCCGTCGTTCTGCTCGACGGAGACCGCCCCGGGCAGCAGGCCCAGCTCGGTGTCGTCGAGCGGCTGTGACGGCGTGAAGGAGATAACCGTGGAGCTGCCTGCCTTGCTGATCAGACCGGACGGGGTGTCAAGGGCCACGACCCTCCCCTGGTCGATCACCGCGATCCGGTCGCAGAGCCGTTGCGCCTCCTCCATGAAATGGGTGACAAGGAGGACGGTCACACCACTGTCCCGTACCTCTTCGATCAGCTGCCAGGTGTCACGGCGGGCCCGCGGATCAAGTCCGGTGGTCAGCTCGTCGAGCACCACGACCCGTGGGTTGCCGACCAGGGCGAGGGCGATGGAAAGCCGCTGCTTCTGACCGCCCGACAGCTTGGCGAAGCGCGTGGTGAGCTTGGTGTGCAGACCGAGCCGTTCGGCCAGGGTCCGCCAGTCGGCGGGGTTCGGATAGAAGGCGCTGTACAGCTCCAGCGCCTCGCGGACCGTGAGCTTTGCCTGCAGCTCGCTCTCCTGGAGCTGGGCGCCCAGCAGTTGCGTCACTCGTCCGTGATCGGCGACGGGGTCGAGTCCGGTGACCCGGACCGTACCGGAGTCGGGGATCCGCAGACCCTCGATGCATTCGACGGTCGTGGTCTTGCCCGCGCCGTTGGGGCCGAGAATCCCGAAGATCTCCCCCTCGTCGACGGCGAACGTCACTCCGTCCACCGCGGTGCGCCCGGCGTAGGCCTTGTGCACCGCGTTCACTTCGATGATTGCCATGGCTACGAGGGTCCCGTCGGGCGGGGCCGCGCGGCATCGGCCATCACGCTCGAAACGACATCAGCCGATCGGTTGACTCCGCGGTACGACCGGGCGGTCACGGGCCGTTGGGGGACGAGATGTCGACAGAGCGACGAAAACCAGATGAGCGATGTCAGTGGTGAACCGTAGGCTCGCCCCTGATGCCCGAAACACATGTAGAGCCCAAGGACCGGTCCGCCGCGCGCTCCCTGCTTCGGCTGTGGCCTTACGTGAAGCCTGTACGCATCCGCCTGTCCGCGGCGGCGGCCGTGGCGATCGTCGCCTCCTGCCTCAGCCTGGTGATACCCCTCGTACTGAAATGGATCGTGGACGGCCCGGTCGCGCACCGTGATCCGGGCGGAGTCTGGCTCGGTGCGCTGTACCTCTTGTTGCTGGGCATCGCCGAGGCACTGCTCTTCGGGCTGCGACGATGGCTGGTGGCGCGGCCGCTGGCGGGCGTCGAGGCATCGATGCGGGCCGATCTGTACCGGCATCTGCAACGGCTGCCGGTGGCCTTCCACGACCGCTGGCCGTCCGGGCAGCTGCTGTCGCGCGGAACCACGGACCTGATGCTGCTGCGCATGTTCCTGGCATTCCCGCTGACGTTTCTCCTGGTCAACGCCACCACCATCCTGGTCGGTTTCATCATTTTGCTGGTGCAGCAGTGGACGCTGGGCCTGGTGCTGCTCGTACCGGTCGTGCCGCTGGTGATTCTCTGCTCCGTCTTCGAGACGAAGTTCGCGGTGGTGGCGCGCCAGGCCCAGGACCAGGTCGGCGACCTGACGACGGTCGTCGAGGAGAGCGTCCTCGGCATCCGGATCATCAAGGGCTTCGGGCGGAACCGAAGCCAGGCCCTGGCCTTCCGCGGCCTCTCGCAGCGGCTGCGCGGCACCGAACTCGACAAGGCGCGGCTGCTGGCCGGCATCTGGGCCTTCATCACCACGATCCCGGAGCTGGCGATCGGCGCGGCGCTGGTTCTCGGCACGATCCAGGTCGCCGACGGAGATCTCTCGGCGGGCACGCTGGTGGCGTTCCTGTCGACCGCGCTCGCGCTGCGGTGGCCGGTCGAGTCGATCGGTTTCCTTCTGGCGATGAGCCAGGAGTCGGCAACGGCGACCGAGCGGTTCTTCGAGGTGATGGATGTGGAGGAGGAACGCGAGACCGCCGCGGAGTCGTCCGCGGCGTCCTCGCAGCAGCACGCGGACGGCGGAATGGTCTTCGAAGGCGTCGAGTTCCGCTACCCCGACGCGGAGCCGGACTCCGTACCCGTACTGACCCGGATCGATCTGCGGATCCGCCCCGGCGAGACGATGGCTCTGGTCGGAGCCACGGGATCGGGGAAGACGACGCTCACCGCCCTCGTACCGAGGCTGCACGACGCCACCGCCGGGCGGATCACGCTGGACGGCACCGACATCACCACCCTGCGGCGCGAACAGCTGCGTGAGCTGGTGTCCGTGGCGTTCGAGGAGCCGACGCTCTTCTCGGCGAGCGTCGGGGAGAACGTCCTCATGGGCGCCGACGGCGCCGATGAGGACGAGCTGCGGCGGGCGCTCTCGATCGCCCAGGCCGACTTCGTGTACGACCTGCCGGAAGGCATCCACACCCAGGTCGGCGAGCAGGGGCTCAGTCTCTCCGGCGGTCAGCGGCAGCGCCTCGCACTGGCCCGCGCCGTCGTCGGGCAGCCGCGCTTCCTGGTGCTCGACGACCCGCTCTCCGCCCTGGACGTGCATACGGAGGCGCTGGTGGAGGCCGCCCTGCGGCGCGTGCTCGAGTCGACCACGGCCATCGTGGTCGCCCACCGGCCGTCCACCGTGATGCTCGCGGACCGGGTGGCGCTGCTGTCCGAGGGCCGGATCAGCGCCGTGGGCACCCACCAGGAACTGCTGCGCAGCAACGCCGAGTACGCGTGGCTGATGTCCGGCGCCGGGGACACGCCCGAATTCCTGTCCACCGACGGCATGCCTGCCATGGACGTCCCTGCCGAGAAGGACAGCACCCGATGACCAATGTGACGACCGGACGCCCCGCCGGAGCGGGCGGCAGCGACGAGAACGAGCCCCTGAGCGGCTCCGACGCAACCACCGGCACTGCGGACGCGGCCAGGGGCACGGACACCCTGACCCGCGACCGGCCGGCAACAAGACCGGACGGCACCACGCGGAAGGCGCCCGGGGCCGCTCCCGAACCCGGTTCCGCCTCCGGCGCCCAGGACCCCTTCGACCAGGACGACCTGCCCACTCCGCGCGGTGCGACCCGCGCCCTGCTGCTGTCCCTGCTCGGCCCGCACCGGGGCAGGGTGGTGGTGGCCGCGCTGTTCCTGCTGGTCCAGCAGGCCGCGGTCCAGGTGGGCCCGCTGCTCGTCGCGTACGCCATCGACAGCGGCGTACCCGCGTTCCGCGACGAGGACTACGGACCACTGATCGCCGTGGCCATCGGGTACGCGCTGTGCTCGGCCGGCGCGGGGAGCATGCAGTACGCGTTCATCCAGGCCTCCGCCCGGATCAACCAGGACGTGCTGCTCGATCTCCGGGGGCGGATCTTCCGTCATGCGCAGGCACTGAGCGTGGACTTCCATGAGCGCTACACCTCGGGCCGGCTCATCTCCCGGTCCACCACGGATGTGGAGTCGCTGCGGGAGCTGCTCAGCGAGGGGCTGCAGGAACTGATCGTCGTCGTGCTCTCCTTCATCTCCATCTCATTGCTGCTGCTGTGGCTGGACGTCGGTCTCGGAGCGGTCGCCGTCCTCTCGTTCGTGCCGCTGTATCTGCTGGTGCGGCTCTACCAACGGCGCGCCGGGGTGATCTACGCCGCCCGGTCGACAGCAATTGCATCGGTCATCGTGAAGTTCGCAGAGACGATCAACGGGATCCGTCCTGTCCAGGCGTTTCGTCGCGAGCGCGTCAACGACACAGAATTCGAGCGTCTCAACCAGCAGCACTGCCGGACGAACGGCGACGCGCTGCTGGAAATGGCGCGCTACGTGGTCGGCTCCCGGCTGGTCGCCAACACGGCGGTCGCCGGCATCGTGCTGTGGGGTGCGTACCGAGTCGCCTCCGGGACGCTCGCGCTCGGCGTGCTGGCCGCGGCCGTGCTCTACCTGCGACGGCTGTACGACCCGATTGACCGGCTCGGCATGTTCCTCAACTCCTATCAGTCGGCTGCTGCTTCGCTGGGGAAGATCGCGGGACTGCTGGCCCAGACCCCCTCCGTCCCCGAGGCGGCGAACCCGCGGGAGCTGCCTGCCCGCGCGGGTGAGCACCCAGGGCGTGGCGTCGTCTTCGACTCGGTGAGATTCGCCTACCGCACGGGCGGCGAAGTGCTGCCCCGCTTCGATCTGACGATTCCGGCCGGGCAGACCGTGGCCGTGGTCGGCTCGACGGGTGCCGGGAAGTCGACGCTCGCCAAGCTGCTGGCCCGGTTCTATGATCCGACCGACGGCCGGGTGCTGCTGGACGGGACCGATCTCCGCGATCTGGCCACGCCCGAACTGCGGCGCGGTGTCGTGATGGTGACCCAGGAGGCGTTTCTCTTCTCGGGGACGGTCGCCGAGAACATTGCCATCGGCCGCCCGGAGGCCTCCCGCGAGGAGATCGAGCGGGCCGCGAAGGCGATCGGCGCGCACGACTTCATCAGCGGACTGCCCGACGGGTACGACACGGATGTACGCAAGAGGGGCGGGCGGATCTCGGCGGGCCAGCGCCAACTGGTCGCCTTCGCCCGCGCCCTGCTCGCGGACCCAGCGGTCCTGATCCTCGACGAAGCGACGAGCTCCCTCGACATCCCCGGCGAACGCGCCGTGCAACGGGCCATGGACACGGTGTTGCACGGCCGCACCGCGGTCGTGATCGCCCACCGGCTGTCGACCGTGGAGATCGCGGACCGGGTACTGGTCATGGAGCACGGCCGGATCGTGGAGGATGGCTCCCCGTCCGAACTCATCGGCGGTACCGGCCGGTTCGCCGGGCTCCACCGCGCCTGGCGGGAAAGCCTGGCCTGAACCGCTGCCCCGGCAGGGGCCATCGGCGCGACCGCACCGGACGGGCGACCGGCCGGTGCGGCGGTGCCGCGTCGATCTTCGTGGATCGGCCCGGGGCGTCCGGTGTGGTGCATCGCAACGCGGAGGATCATCCTCGTACTGGACTGACCCGTTCAGAACGAGCCACCATGCACGACACTTTCGGCCATTGGTCACGACCCCGTGCTGAACGCGCCGTTCGCACAGATGTGTTCGAGCTCAACCGGGACCCGCTCATCAAAATCGGCCGCTCCGGACCACGAACGCCCTCTCGGTAACGACCGGTGGAACGTCCGCTTAACGAACATGACCTTTCTGGCAACGAACGAATTCCGGCCAACTTGTTGACGCGGTCCTGACAGGAACGTACATCGGCTGACACTCTTCCCACGTTCCGCGCACCGCCTGTTCTGCCCGGTCGGCTCACTCAGCCGCCGGTACCCCCCTCGCAGAAGGAGTCCGCGTGAGATCCA
The DNA here is from genome assembly GCF_040683105.1 of Streptomyces sp. NPDC051020. Classification (NCBI taxonomy): domain Bacteria; kingdom Bacillati; phylum Actinomycetota; class Actinomycetes; order Kitasatosporales; family Streptomycetaceae; genus Streptomyces; species Streptomyces sp. NPDC051020. Next base: position 58,032 of record NZ_JBFBCG010000006.1, read on the forward strand.
CGCCCAGCCGTCGTGCCACCGCGACCGGCGCTCTGATAGCCGCAGCAGCCCTCCTCGCCGTCGGAGTCCAGGCCGGTACGGCCACGGCCACTCCCGGCAGCGCCACCGCGGCGGCGGCGACCGCCGACGCCAAACACGGCGCACTGGCCAAGCAGCTCACCCCGTCCAAGCGAGCCGAGCTGATCCGCGAGGCCAACGCGAGCAAGGCGGCCACGGCCAAGGAGCTCGGTCTCGGCTCTCAGGAGAAGCTCGTCGTCCGGGATGTCATCCAGGACAACGACGGCACCACGCACACCCGTTACGAGCGCACCTTCGCCGGCCTTCCGGTGCTCGGCGGCGACCTGGTCGTCCAGGAGACCAAGGCCGGCAGGACCGAGAGCGTCACCAAGGCGTCCAAGGTCACCTCTGCGCAGCTGAAGGCCGTCGACACCGCGGCCGACATCGCCCCGGCCAAGGCCGAGACGCAGGCTCTCGGCGCGGCCAAGGCCGCCGGTTCCAAGAAGACCGTCGCCGACCGGGCACCGCGCAAGGTGGTCTGGATGGCGCAGGGCAAGTCGCAGCTCGCCTACGAGACCGTCGTCGGCGGTCTCCAGGACGACGGCACCCCCAACGAACTGCACGTCGTCACTGACGCGTCCACCGGTGCGAAGCTCTACGAGTGGCAGGCCATCGAGACCGGTACCGGCAACACCCAGTACAACGGCCAGGTCACGCTCGGCACCGCGCCGTCGTACACGCTGACCGACACCGGACGCGGCAACCACAAGACGTACAACCTGAACCACGGCACCTCCGGCACCGGGACGCTGTTCTCCAACTCCACCGACGTGTGGGGCAACGGCACCCCGCAGAACGCCGAGACCGCGGCCGCGGACGCCCACTACGGCGCGGCCGAGACCTGGGACTACTACAAGAACGTGCAGGGGCGCGCCGGTATCCGGGGCGACGGCGTCGGCGCGTACTCCCGCGTGCACTACGGCAACGCCTACGTCAACGCGTTCTGGAGCGACAGCTGCTTCTGCATGACGTACGGCGACGGCAGCGGCAACGCCAAGCCGCTGACCTCCCTCGACGTGGCCGCGCACGAGATGACACACGGTGTCACCTCCACCACCGCCGGCCTGGTCTACAGCGGCGAGTCCGGCGGCCTCAACGAGGCGACCAGCGACATCATGGCCGCCGCAGTCGAGTTCTACTCCAACACCACCGCCGACCCGGGTGACTATCTGGTCGGCGAGAAGATCGACATCAACGGCAACGGCACCCCGCTGCGATACATGGACAAGCCGAGCAAGGACGGCGCGTCCAAGGACGCCTGGTACTCGGGCATCGGCAGCATCGACGTCCACTACTCCTCGGGCCCGGCGAACCACTTCTTCTACCTGCTCTCCGAGGGCAGCGGCGCGAAGACCATCAACGGCGTCAACTACGACTCGCCGACCTCCGACGGTCTGCCGGTGACCGGCATCGGTCGCGACAAGGCTGCCCTGATCTGGTTCAAGGCGCTCACCACCAAGTTCACCTCCACGACGAACTACGCGGCGGCTCGCACCGGTACCCTCGCCGCGGCCGGTGAGCTGTACGGCACGACCAGCGCCGAGTACAAGGCGGTCGCCGACGCCTGGGCCGCCATCAGCGTCGGTTCGCGTTCCGGCGGCACCGACCCCGGCGGCACGGTCTTCGAGAACACCACCCCCGTCGCCATCCCGGACCGCGGCGCGGCCGTCACCAGCTCGGTCAACGTCACCGGCATCACGGGCAACGCGCCCAGCACCCTCAAGGTCGGCGTGGACATCACCCACACCTGGCGTGGTGACCTGGTCATCGACCTCGTCGCCCCGGACGGTACGACCTACCGGCTGAAGAACTCCTCGATCAGCGACTCGGCGCCCAACGTCCAGACGACGTACACGGTCAACGCGTCGTCCGTGGCGGCCAACGGCACCTGGAAGCTGAAGGTCCAGGACGTCTACTCGGGTGACACCGGCAAGATCAACAGCTTCAAGCTGACCTTCTGAACCCAGCACCGCATTCCGAGAACGTGATGCGGCGAACCGCCCGGGAGGAGCTCTCATTCCTCCCGGGCGGTTCGCCGTGGGGTGGGCCGCATGATCAGGGTGCTGCTCGCCGACGACGAAAGCACGATACGCGCGGGTGTCCGGGCGATCCTCGCCACCGACCCCGCCATCGAGGTCGTCGAGGACGGGTGGTCAGCGCATCAGCAGGCCCGCACCGTCGCCCGTCGCCTCCGTCGGCAGTGCGACCAGGCCGAGTTCCGCGCTGGTTGCCAGCAACGGGTGAGCGGGAAGCACGCGGACCGTATAGCCGTAGGGGCCGGTGCGGTCGAGGGCGAGCGGGCCCTCGTACAGCCAGCGACCCTCCAGGTCCTGGCCTCCGGTCGGCTTCAGCGGGAAGAACTGGGCGTCCGAGATCGCGTCGGCGGAGTCGACCCGCCCGGCCACCGCCTGCACCTCCACATCGTCCGGCTCCAGTGCTCCGAGAGCGATCCGGACACGCAGCGCCAGCGTCGCCCCCAGCTCGGCCGAACCGCCGATCGTGCTGGGCGCCACGGCCTCCACATGGTCGACCGCGACCCGCGGCCAGGCAGCACGGACCCGGGCCTTCCAGTCCGCGAGCTCCCGCGCCGTGGCGGAGTCCAGGGAACGGTGGGCAAGCGCGGCAGGGGTGTACAGCCGCTCGACGTACTCGCGCACCATGCGTCCGGCGAGGACCTTGGGACCGAGCGTGCCCACGGTGCGGCGGACCATCTCGACCCAGCGCTCGGGAAGCCCGTCGTCGCCCCGGTCGTAGAAGCGCGGTGCCACCCGCTCCTCGATCAGCTCGTAGAGGGCATTCGCCTCCAGCTCGTCGCGCCGGTCCTCGTCCATCGCGGACCCGTCGGCGGTCGGGATCGCCCAGCCGAAGTCGGGTGCGAACCACTCGTCCCACCAGCCGTCGAGCACGGACAGGTTGAGACCTCCGTTGAGCGCGGCCTTCATGCCGCTCGTGCCGCAGGCCTCCAGGGGCCGCAGCGGGTTGTTGAGCCAGACGTCGCAGCCGGGGTAGAGCTTCTGCGCCATGGCCATCCCGTAATCGGGCAGGAAGACGATGCGGTGGCGGACCCTGGGGTCGTCGGAGAACCGGACCAATTCCCGGACCAGCCGTTTTCCGCTGTCGTCGGCGGGGTGCGCCTTGCCCGCGACAACGATCTGAATCGGCCGCGTCGGGTGCAGGAGCAGCTCCGTCAGCCGGTCGCGGTCACGGAGCATCAGGGTCAGCCGCTTGTAGGAGGGCACGCGGCGGGCAAAGCCGATCGTCAGCACATCCGGGTCCAGCACGCCGTCGATCCAACCCAGTTCGGCCGGCTCCGCACCACGCGTGCGCCAGGAGGCGGCAAGCCTCGTGCGGACCTCGGTCACCAGCTGTTCGCGCAGCGTCCGCCGCAGGTCCCAGATTTCGCGGTCAGGGATTCCGGCCGCCGCGTCCCAGCGTCCCGGCGTGCCACCGTACCGGGCTCGCAGCCCGAAGATCTCGGGGGCGACCCAGGTGGGCGCGTGAACGCCGTTGGTCACCGAGGTGATCGGCACCTCCGCGGCGTCGAAGCCCGGCCACAGCCCGGCGAACATCTGCCGGCTGACCGCCCCGTGCAGGGTGGAGACGCCGTTCGCCCGCTGAGCGAGCCGCAGGCCCATGACCGCCATGTTGAAGAGGGTGGGCTCGCCACCGGGGTACGTCTCCATACCGAGCTGCAGGATCCGCTCCACCCTGACACCCGGCAGTTCGCCGTCGTCGCCGAAGTGACGGGCGATGAGTTCCCGGTCGAAGCGATCGATTCCGGCAGGCACGGGGGTGTGGGTGGTGAACACCGTGCCGGCCCGCACCGCCTCGACCGAGGAGTCGAAATCCAGCCCGGTTCCGGAGAGTTCACGGATGCGTTCAAGACCGAGGAAACCGGCATGCCCCTCGTTGGTGTGGAAGACCTCTGGGTCCGCGTGCCCGGTGAGCCGGCAGTAGGTCCGCACGGCTCGTACGCCGCCGATGCCGAGCAGCATCTCCTGGAGCAGCCGGTGTTCGCTGCCACCGCCGTACAGCCGGTCGGTGACCTCGCGCTCGCCGGGTGCGTTCTCCTCCACATCGGAGTCGAGCAGGAGCAGAGGGACGCGGCCGACCTGGGCCTGCCAGATGTAGGCGTGGAGCGAGCGGCCCCCCGGAAGGGCCAGTACCACGCGGCTCGGTGTTCCGTCGGCCTCGCGCACCAGGGTGAGCGGCAGTTCGTTCGGATCGAGGAGCGGATAGTGCTCCTGCTGCCAGCCGTCGCGCGACAGGCTTTGCCGGAAGTAGCCGCGCCGGTAGAGCAGGCCGACCCCGACGAGAGGCACACCCAGGTCGCTGGCGGCCTTCAGATGGTCCCCGGCGAGGATGCCGAGTCCGCCGGAGTACTGCGGAAGGGCTGCTGTCACGCCGAACTCGGGCGAGAAGTACGCCACGGCGGCGGGCAGTTCCGCACCCTGCGCCAGCTGCTCCTGGTACCACCGCGGACCGTTGAGATACTCCTGGAGGGCGGCGGACGCCTCGGTCAGCCGGTGCAGAAACCGCTGGTCCTGGGCCAGCTCGGCAAGGCGCCCGGCAGAGACGGCGCCGAGCAGACGTACGGGATCGGAGTCCGCCGCGTGCCTGCCCTCCGGGTCGACTGCCTGGAAGAGCTCACGTGTCTCGGTGTGCCAGGACCAGCGCAGGTTGCGGGCGAGGTCGCTGAGCGGTTGAAGGGGATCGGGGAGGACAGGACGCACGGTGAATCGACGAATGGCCTTCACGCATTCCACCTTTACAGGCGACGTACGAATCCGAGGGGACGCACCACGGTGTGCGCCGCTGCGTCACCCTCGACGGTAACGGTGTGCCGTACTCCGCAGCCACGGCGCGCGACCGGCTCACAACGAATGGCGCCCGGCGATCCGCCCGCCCCCGGATCCGCCCCTGGCCCCGGCCCCGGCCCCGGCGCAGTCCCGGCGTCGGATCAGCGGCCCCCTGCGTCTCGTCCGCCCCATCGCCCCCTCTCCGTAGATCGGTACTCATCCGCCCCAGGCGTTATGGCCGATTCCACCCCCTCGGGCAGCCTTGTGGCCCTTCACGGCACAGGGAAGGCTGCCCAGTGGCGTGTACGGGGGCCGGGTCGAGGCGGACCGGCCGGCCTTCGACGCGACTCCGTGCGACGCGCACCACGTCGAGGAGGAGGTTTCGGTTCATGGGACTGACACGACGACACCCACGACCGGCACAGGACGATGCGGACAGGCGTGGCCGAAGCCCCTGGCGCTGCCTCGGCGACGGCTGAGGACGGTCTTCGCGAGCCTCCGCACACCGGGCGGAGCCGGCGTAGTCAGACCTTCACCGCTACGCCCGAGTAGTTAACAAACCACCGGATTGGCCCCCCGACAACCGCGGGAAGGCTTCTGCGGTACACATCCCGAATACAGCCCGAATGCGGTTCATCTGCGGTGCGGCAGCGGTTCGTATGCAGTCCTTACGCGTCCGGTGCGCATCCGGTACTCACCCGCGCACCACACCCGCGCCCCAGCCATTCGAGTGCCATTCGAGTGAATGCGGAGAGGAGCGGCCATGCTCACACCCCATCAGCCGTCAACGGAGCAGCTAGAAAGGACGGACCCCCACAGTCGCGGCGTACGCACTCGTCTCTCCACGCCCGCCCCGCGTCCCGTGCAGCCCGAGTTCCAGTCCCCAGGTGATTCCATGATCGGTCGCATTCCCGTCCTCGACGTCCGTCCTCTCGTCGATTGCGGCAGAAGGCCCGCCAAGGCCGTTGCCGGTGAGACCTTCCAGGTCACGGCCACCGTCTTCCGTGAGGGGCACGAGGCGGTCGCCGCCAATGCCGTGCTGCGGGATCCGAGCGGCCGTCCGGGTCCGTGGACGCCGATGCGGGAGCTCGCTCCCGGCACCGACCGCTGGGGCGCCGATGTCACTCCGGACTCCGAAGGGCACTGGACGTACACGGTCGAGGCCTGGAGCGATCCGGTGACCACCTGGCGCCAGCATGCGCAGATCAAGATTCCTGCGGGAATCGACACCGCGCTCGTCCTGGCGGAGGGCGCCGAGCTGTACGAGCGGGCCGCCGGGGGTGTACCGAAACAGGACGGGCGTGAGGCGGTGCTGGCCGCGGCCGATGCGTTGCGCGACGCGTCACGGCCGGCCGCCGCGCGGCTCGCTGCCGCGCTCGCCCCCGAGGCCACCGCCGCGCTCGCCCGCCATCCTCTGCGCGAACTGGTGACCGCGGCCCGGCCGCTCCCCCTCGTCGTCGAGCGCCGACGGGCCCTGTTCGGTTCCTGGTACGAGCTGTTCCCGCGGTCGGAGGGTGCCAGGTTCGAGCCGGCCGAGCCGGCGAAGGCGAGCAAGGGCAGGACGGGGAAGGCTGCGGACCATCTGCAGAAACACCGGGGAAGGGTTGTCAGCGGCACGTTCCGTACTGCTGCCGAGCGGCTTCCCGCAGTCGCCGCCATGGGGTTCGACGTCGTCTATCTGCCGCCCATCCACCCCATCGGGACCACCCATCGCAAGGGCCCGAACAACTCGTTGTCAGCCGGTGCCCACGACGTGGGGGTGCCGTGGGCGATCGGTTCGGCCGAGGGCGGTCACGATGCCGTCCACCCCGAACTCGGCACGCTCGACGACTTCGACCACTTCGTCGAAACCGCCCGCGCCCTCCGCATGGAGATCGCGCTGGACTTCGCGCTCCAGTGCTCTCCCGACCATCCGTGGGTGGAGAAGCATCCCGAGTGGTTCCACCACCGCCCGGACGGCACCATTGCGCACGCGGAGAACCCGCCCAAGAAGTACCAGGACATCTATCCGATCGCCTTCGACAAGGATCTGCGGGGGCTGGTCGCGGAGACCGTCCGCATCCTGCGGTTCTGGATGGACCACGGGGTACGGATCTTCCGCGTCGACAATCCGCACACCAAGCCGGTGATCTTCTGGGAGAAGGTGATCGCCGACATCAACCGCACCGACCCCGATGTGATCTTCCTGGCCGAGGCATTCACCCGCCCCGCGATGATGCATGCGCTCGCCACGGTCGGTTTCCAGCAGTCGTACACGTACTTCACCTGGCGCAATACCAGGCAGGAGCTCACGGAGTACGTCACCGAGCTGGCCGGTGAAACGGCCTCCTCCATGCGGCCCAACTTCTTCGTGAACACCCCGGACATCCTGCCGGGCTATCTCCAGGACGGCGGACGCCCGGCCTTCGAGGTGCGGGCCGTGCTCGCCGCGACGCTCTCGCCGTCCTGGGGCGTGTACGCGGGGTACGAGCTGTGCGAGAACACCCCGGTGCGGGCCGGCAGCGAGGAGTACCTCGACTCGGAGAAGTACGAAATCCGGCCCAGGGACTGGGAGTCGGCGGAGCGCGAGGGCCGCTCCCTGGCTCCCCTCATCACCTCGCTCAACCGGATCAGGCGCCGTCATCCCGCACTGCAGCAGCTGCGCGACGTGCACTTCCACGCCGCCGACAACGACGCGCTGATCGTGTACAGCAAGCGCTCGGGTTCGAACATCGTTCTGGTGGTCGTCAACCTCGACCCTCACCACACCCAGGAGGCCACGGTCTCGTTGGACATGCCGCACCTCGGCCTCGACTGGCACGAGACCGTGCCGGTGCGCGACGAGCTCACCGGCCACACCTATCACTGGGGCAGGACCTGCTATGTGCGTCTGGAGCCGGGCGTCACGCCCGCGCACATCGTCGTCCTGCGACCGTCCCCGCCGACCGGAGGGTCACCCACACCATGATTGTCAATGAGCCCGTCCACGACACGTTCGAGGACACCCCGGCCAAGGACCGCGATCCCGACTGGTTCAAGCGCGCCGTCTTCTACGAGGTCCTCGTCCGGTCCTTCCACGACTCCAACGGCGACGGCATCGGCGATCTCAAAGGCCTCACCGCCAAGTTGGACTACCTGCAGTGGCTCGGCGTCGACTGCCTCTGGCTGCCGCCGTTCTTCACGTCGCCTTTGCGCGACGGCGGATACGACGTCTCCGACTACACGGCCGTACTGCCGGAGTTCGGCGATCTCGCCGACTTCGTGGAGTTCGTCGATGCCGCGCACCATCGCGGGATGCGCGTGATCATCGACTTCGTCATGAACCACACGAGCGATCAGCACGAGTGGTTCCAGCAGTCGCGCAGCGATCCCGACGGGCCGTACGGCGACTACTACGTCTGGGCCGACGACGACAAGCAGTTCCCGGACGCGCGGATCATCTTCGTCGACACGGAGACGTCCAACTGGACCTTCGACCCGGTGCGCAAGCAGTACTACTGGCACCGGTTCTTCTCCCACCAGCCGGATCTCAACTACGAGAACCCGGCAGTGCAGGAGGAGATCGTCTCCGCCCTCCGGTTCTGGCTGGATCTCGGTATCGACGGCTTCCGCTTGGACGCCGTGCCGTATCTGTACCAGCGAGAGGACACGAACTGCGAGAACCTGCCGGAGACCCACGAGTTCCTCAAGCGGGTGCGCAAGGAGATCGACGCGAACTACCCGGACACCGTGCTGCTCGCCGAGGCCAATCAATGGCCGGAAGACGTCGTCGACTACTTCGGTGACTTCCGGGCCGGCGGCGACGAGTGCCACATGGCGTTCCATTTCCCGGTGATGCCGCGCATCTTCATGGCCGTGCGCCGCGAGAGCCGCTATCCGGTCTCGGAAGTCCTGGCGAAGACCCCGGCGATTCCCTCCGGTTGCCAGTGGGGCATCTTCCTGCGCAACCACGACGAGCTCACGCTCGAGATGGTCACGGACGAAGAGCGCGACTACATGTACGCGGAGTACGCCAAGGATCCGCGGATGCGGGCCAACATCGGCATCCGGCGGCGGCTCGCATCCCTCCTGGACAACGACCGCAACCAGATCGAGCTGTTCACAGCCCTGCTCCTGTCGCTGCCGGGTTCCCCGATTCTGTACTACGGGGACGAGATCGGGATGGGCGACAACATCTGGCTGGGCGACCGGGATGCCGTACGCACCCCGATGCAGTGGACGCCCGACCGGAACGCGGGATTCTCCTCCAGCGATCCGGGGCGGCTCTACCTCCCCACGATCATGGACCCGGTCTACGGCTACCAGGTGACCAACGTCGAGGCGGCGATGGCCTCGCCGTCGTCGCTGCTGCACTGGACACGGCGGATGATCGAGATCCGTAAGCAGAATCGGGCCTTCGGTCTCGGGTCGTACAACGAACTGCCGTCCTCGAACCCCGCGGTGCTCGCCTTCACCCGTGAGTACAAGGACGATCTCGTGCTGTGCGTGCACAACTTCTCGCGGTTCGCGCAGCCGACGGAGCTCGATCTGCGAACGTTCAACAGGCGTCATCCGGTGGAGCTGATCGGCGGGGTGCGCTTCCCCGCCATCGGTCAGTGGCCTTACCTGCTGACTCTCGCCGGGCACGGGTTCTACTGGTTCAGGTTGCGGAAGGACGCGCCGCAGATCTGATGCGGCGCCACTTTCGCGCATGCCCAGCGGGGCGGTTTCCGCCGCCCCGCACGGGGCAGTCTCTCCCCATATCGAGCTCTTCAGGGCCTTTCTCCCCGAATTCGCCCAAGTCCTTCGGAGTTCGGCGGAGTCGCCTTTGCCGGTCTTGGTCCGTCGGGGACCTCAGGGGGCTCCCGGGGTTCCTGGAGCCCTGCGCGTCGAGTCCGTACGGACCATCCTGACCCGACACGTCCCGCACAGCCGGACAGCTATTGCCGCAATCCGGGACACTTTTCGCATCCTGTGGTGTGCCCGGGGAAAGGACGCGATGCCATGTCGAAGGCTGCATCCACTCGGGTCGCCCTCGCCAACAGCACAGCACTACTCCCGTCACTCGCCCCACTGCTGCATGAGTGGCTGCCTCGGCAGCGGTGGTTCGCAGGCAAGGGACAGCCGGTCACAGCCTTCTCCCTTGTCTCAGCGACCGAAATACTGCCGGTGGATGCCGAATCCGCAGGGAACGACGCCGACAACGGGCCCGGGCTGCTCCATCTGCTGGTCCGGGTCCATCAGCCGTCCATGCCGGCCTCGCCCGACGACTGCTACCAGATGCTGCTCGGAGTCCGGGCCACGCTGCCACCGTGGCTCGCCCCCGCCCTCATCGGCCATGTGAAGGGGGGTCCACTGGCCGGTCTGGCGGTCTACGAGGGGTTGCACGATCCGCGGCTCGCCGAACTTCTGCTGGAACGGTTGCGCACCCCCGGCACCCTCGGCCCCCTCCGTTTCGACCGGGGCGCCGCCCCCGTCCCCGCCGGGCTCGCCCCGCGGGTGCTCGACACGGAGCAGTCCAACTCCTCGCTCGTCTACGGCGACGCCTACATCCTGAAGATCTTCCGCAGGGTCTTCCCGGGGACCAATCCCGATCTGGAACTGCCGCTCGCCCTCTCGCGGGAGGGCTGCGGTCGGGTGCCGGAACCCGTCGCCTGGTTCGAGGCGACGGCATCGGAGCCGCTCACCCTCGGCGTTCTCCAGCCCTTCCTGCGGGGCGCGGAGGACGGCTGGCAGCTTGCGCTACGGGCACTGGCCACGGGCCATGACTTCACCCGTGAGGCCCACGCACTCGGACGCGCCACCGCCGAGGTGCACACGGCACTCGCCGCCGCGCTGCCGACGCCCGTGCTGCGCCGCTCCCAGACCGAGAATCTCGCCGCCGGGATGATGGAGCGGCTGGAGGCGGCTGCCCACGCGGTACCGGCGCTGGTGCCGTATGTTCCCGGGCTGCGTACCGCGTTCGACGCCGTTGCCGCACTGGGTCACAGGGGCCGGAGCTGGGCCGCGCAGCGCGTGCACGGCGATCTGCATCTCGGCCAGACCCTGCGCGCGGCCGACGGCTTCTGGTCACTGATCGACTTCGAGGGCGAACCGGCGCGGCCCCTTCTGGAACGCCGCCGTCCGCAGCCTCCGGTGCGCGACATCGCGGGCATGCTCCGTTCCTTCGACTACGCGGCCCGCTCCCACCGGCCCTGGGACGCCGAGTGGGCGGCACGCTGCCGGACTGCCTACTGCGACGGGTACGCGCAGACCGCAGGCGTCGATCCGCGCAGCGAACCGGAATTGTTGCGGGCCCATGAGACGGACAAGGCGGTGTACGAGGTGGTGTACGAGGCCCGGCACCGGCCCGACTGGCTGCCGGTGCCGATGGCCGCCATCCAACGTCTGGCCGCCGCCGTCGACTGATGCGCCGCACACCGCTCGGTTTCGGCCACGGCGGCGTTCCCCCGCCCGTCACGCCCCGCCCGCCCCGATTCACCCACACCCCCGAGGAGGCAGTCCCTGTGACCGCCCGCAACCCGTCCAGCAACGCGCCCGATCCCACCGTGGCCGCGTCGCCACCGCCGACGCCCGTCGAGCCCGCGCCCACGGAGCCCGCCGCGACACCCGCAACCGCCGCGCCTCCAGTCGCCGCCGCGACACCCGCAACGCAAGAAGCGACTCCGGCCCCCGCGGCACCGTCAGCACCTGCGGGCCCCTCGGCCTCAACGGCTTCCCCCGCCAAGCCGAAGAAGGGGACGGAGAAGCAGACCACTGCCGCACCGTCCCGTCCCCGGCGCACCGGCGGCGGTGGCCGCGGGGTCCGGCCGGTGCGTGCCCTCGACAACGGCGACCGCGGGCGGCTGCTCGCCGGTGAGCACCACGCACCACACGATCTGCTCGGCGCGCACATGGTCCGCGGCGGTGTGGCGCTCCGGGTGCTGCGTCCGTACGCGCGTTCCGTGACCGTCCTCGCCAAGGGGCTGCGGACGGAGCTTCACGACGACGGCGACGGGCTGTTCTCCGGGCTGCTGCCGATGCCCGCCGTCCCCGAGTACCAGCTCCTGGTCGGCTACGAGGACAACGAGATCGAGGTCCAGGATCCGTACCGATTCCTGCCCGCGCTCGGCGAACTCGATCTGCATCTGATCGGTGAGGGGCGGCACGAGGAGCTGTGGACGGCCCTCGGCGCGCAGCCCATGGAACACCAGGGGGTCAGGGGAACACGGTTCACCGTCTGGGCACCCAATGCCCGCGGGGTCCGGGTCGTCGGGGATTTCAACTACTGGGACGGCACGGGCTTCCCGATGCGCTCGCTCGGTTCGACCGGGGTCTGGGAGTTGTTCCTTCCCGCGATCGGGGAGGGCGCGCTCTACAAGTTCGACATCTGCCGGCCGGACGGTTCCCACACGGTGCGCGCCGACCCGATGGCCCGCCATGCCGAGGTCCCACCCGCCACCGCCTCGATCGTGACGGCCTCGCACCATCAGTGGCGGGATCAGGAGTGGATGGCGCACCGCGGGGACGTACCCGTGCACGAGGCGCCGTTCTCGGTGTACGAGGTGCATCTTCCGTCCTGGCGCCCCGGTCTCACCTACCGCCGGCTCGCCGAGCAACTCCCTTCATATGTAAAGGATCTGGGGTTCACACATGTGGAGCTGATGCCAGTCTCCGAGCATCCGTTCGGCGGTTCCTGGGGCTATCAGGTCACCGGTTTCTTCGCCCCGACCTCGCGGATGGGATCGCCGGACGACTTCCGGTATCTCGTCGACGCACTGCACCGGGCCGGCATCGGCGTCATCATCGACTGGGTGCCCGCGCACTTCCCACGGGACGACTGGGCGCTTGCCGAGTTCGACGGCCGTCCGCTGTACGAGCACTCGGACCCGTCCCGGGCCGCGCACCCCGACTGGGGCACGCTCGAATTCGACTTCGGCCGCAGGGAGGTGCGCAACTTCCTGGTCGCCAACGCCACGTACTGGTGCGAGGAGTTCCACATCGATGGGCTGCGGGTCGATGCCGTCGCCTCGATGCTCTACCTGGACTACTCGCGCGAGAACGGGGACTGGGCTCCGAACGAACACGGTGGCCGGGAGAATCTGGATGCCGTCTCCTTCCTCCAGGAGATGAACGCCACGGTCTACCGTCGCAACCCGGGCGTCGTCACCATCGCCGAGGAGTCCACGGCCTGGGACGGCGTCACGCGCGCCACGCATCATGCCGGCCCCGGCGGTTTCGGCGGACTCGGTTTCGGGCTGAAGTGGAACATGGGCTGGATGCACGACTCCCTGGAGTACATGACGAAAGAGCCCGTTCACCGCAAGTACCACCACAACGAGATGACGTTCTCGATGGTGTACGCGTACAGCGAGAACTACGTGCTGCCGATCTCGCACGACGAGGTCGTGCACGGCAAGCGGGCTCTGGTCAGCAAGATGCCCGGCGACTGGTGGCAGCAGCGCGCCAATCACCGCGCGTACCTCGGCTTCATGTGGGCCCACCCGGGCAAGCAACTCCTCTTCATGGGACAGGAGTTCGCCCAGGGCGCGGAATGGTCCGAGGGACACGGTCCCGACTGGTGGCTGCTCGACCCGTCGTACGCGGCGGAGGCGGACCACCGGGGTGTACGGGACCTGGTGCGTGAGCTGAATGCGGTGTACGCGGCGACACCGGCGCTGTGGCAGCGGGACACCGTCCCCGAGGGCTTCGCCTGGGTCGACGGCGGAGCCGCCGAGGACAATGTCTTCGCCTTCCTGCGTTTCGACGCGGACGGTGCGCCGCTGCTCGCGGTGTCGAACTTCTCGCCGGTGGTCCGCCACAAGTACCGGCTGGGCGTGCCGCCGTCCGTGTCCGCCTGGGCAGAGGTGCTCAACACGGACGCGGCACGGTACGGCGGCGGTGACGTCCTCAACCCGGATCCGCGGAAGCCGGAGTCCGTCGCCGCCCACGGTCACCGCACGAGCGTCCAGCTCACTCTGCCGCCGCTGGCGACGCTGTGGCTGAAGCCGGTGTGATGATCCCGAGCCGCTGGGTGGCCCGGGTCAGCGCCACATAGAGATCGTTGGCGGTCATCAGCGCGGGCGCGACGACGAGAACCGTGTCGAACTCCAGGCCCTTGGCCTGGCGCGGGTCGAGCAGGACGACGGGCCGGTGCAGATCCAGCGGCCCGTCGTCGAGTCCTGTGAGTTCCGCGTGGAGCTCGCGCGGGGCGATGACGGCGAGCCTGCCCTCCGCCGGGGTCTCGGCCTCGGCGAGCCCGGCCACGTCGGCGAGCGGCAGGGTGCGCTCCCAGGGCCGTGCACCGGTGGAGCGGATGGAGCGCGGGGGTTCGAAGGCGGGATCGGCGGCCCGGCGCCGCACGGCCGCGTACTCCATGATCTCGGCGGGCGTACGGTAGTTGACCCCGAGCCGGGCCAGCTGCCAGCGGTCCTGGACGTACGGCGCGAGGATCTCCTGCCAGGAGTCGCAGCCTGCCAGGTCGCCGGTCTGGGCCGGGTCGCCGACCAGGGTCATCGAGCGGGTCGGGCTGCGGCGCATCAGCAGCCGCCAGGCCATGGCCGACAGCTCCTGCGCCTCGTCGACGATGATGTGTCCGAACGCCCAGGTCCGGTCGGCGGCGGCGCGCTCGGCGGCGCTGCGGTGGTCGGCCTCCTCCTGACGCTCGGCGAACCGTTCGGCGTCGATGATGTCGTGCGCCGCGAGGACCTCGGAGGCGTCCTCGTCGATGTCCTCCTTGTCCTCGAACTCGTAGGTACGGGAGGCGTACGAGACGTCGAGGACGCCCTGCGCGTAGGCGATCTGGCGGGCCCGCTCGGCCTCGGCGGCGGCCCGGGCGGCGGAGTCGTCCGCACCGAGGAGCTCGGCGGCCTCGTCGAGGAGGGGCACGTCGGCAGGTGTCCAGGCGGCCTTCTCCGCGCGCCGGAGCAGCTCGGCGTCGTCCTCGGCCAGATGCGTGGGCTCCTCCAGATAGCCGGCGAGGAACTCCTGCGGGGTGAGCGGGGGCCACAGGGAGGTGATGGCGGCGTGCACCTCCGTGCTGGCGGCGATGCCCTTGCCGAGCTGGGCGATGTCGTCGGGGCCGAGGAAGTTCGGGCCACCGTAGGGGTCGGCACCGATGCGGTCGGCGAGTTGCATGGTGAGATCGTCGATGATCCGGAAGGCGAAGGTGGGCAGGGCGAGATTGTGCGGCAGCCCGGTCTCGCGGGCCTTGTGCCGCGCTTCGACCGCCATGTCCCAGTCGAGGATCAGCTCCCCGTCGTCGTGCGCGATGACGATCGGCTCGCCCTTCTCGGGCACCTGCTGCCGGTCCCGTACGGCCTCGGCCAGTACGCCGGCCATGTCCGCCCGTCCCTTGACGGCGGCGGCCGCGGGGCTGTCGGTGCCGGTGGCGTGCACGCCGGGGAACAGTTCACCGACCGTCGACAGCAGCACGCCGGTCTCACCGAGCGAGGGCAGCACGTCGCCGATGTAGCCGAGGAAGGCCGGGTTGGGCCCGACGATCAGCACGGCCCGTTTGGCGAGCTGCTCCCGGTGCGCGTACAGGAGATACGCGGCCCGGTGCAGCGCGACCGCGGTCTTCCCGGTGCCCGGCCCTCCCTCGACGACGAGCACCCCGCGCTGCGGGGCGCGGATGATGTGGTCCTGCTCGGCCTGGATCGTCGAGACGATGTCGCCCATCCGGCCCGTGCGGGCGCTGTTCAGCGCGGCGAGCAGCACCTCGTCGGCGTCGTGCGACTCGTATCCGGTGCGGGTGGTGTCGGCGAGATCCATGATCTCGTCGTGCAACCCGGTGACCGTGCGCCCCTGCGTGGTGATGTGCCTCCTGCGGCGCAGCCCCATCGGTTCATACCCGGTCGCGAGATAGAAAGGCCGCGCGACGGGAGCCCTCCAGTCGATCAGCAACGGGGTCCGCTCGGCGTCGTCCCGCCGGATTCCGGTGCGCCCGATGTGGTACGTGACTCCGTCGCGCCTGTCGATCCGTCCGAAACAGAGTCCCGTGACGGCGGCATTCAGCGAGGCGAGCGAGGCGGAGTACTCGGCGACGCTGACATCGCGCTCCACCCGCGCCTGTCGATCGGTGCTGAGCTGCGCAATCGTGGCGTGCATGGCGGCTTCGGCCGCTACCCGGAGCTGGTCGAGCCGCTTGTGCGCGAGGGAGACGAATTGCTGTTCCTGCCGCATTTCCTCGGTTGACAATTCAGTTCCTGACGCGATAGAGTATGTTTATTGAAAGTTTTCCGCATATTGCGCTCCATGCGCACACGGAACTATTCAATATAGGCGAAGAAATACCCCGGCCGTCAATTCGGACCGGGGTTTTTGTTTGCGTCCGATGGCCCGCCCGCGAGCACGGGGAAGTCCGACGGCAGCGCCGGCACGGGCTCCTCCGGTGCGTGGACGGGATCGACCGGATCGCCGCCCAGCAGCCCGGCCGCGACGGCGCGAGGCACCCAGCAGCTCGGAACAAGCTCAGAAAAAGCTCTGAAATCAGGCCTGTTCGGATTGACCGTGCTTCACACGGAGATACCCCTCGCATACGCACATTCATCCGGAGCACGTCCGGATCGGGGGCTGCCATGTGGACCACACTCGCACTCATCGACGCCGCGACCGCACTGGTCGCTGCCACCGCCTGCCTGACCCTCTCCGGTCGGCGACTGCTGCCGTGGCGGCGCCAGGAGCGCGCGCCCGAACTGGGTCCGTATGATGCGGCGTTTCTGGCGGGCGGACCAAAGCGGGTGGTGGAGGCGGCGCTCCATACCCTGTGGGGCAGTGACAACAACGTCGTGATCGGGTCGGGTGGGCGGCTGCGGTTGCCCGAGCCCTGGACGGAACCCGAGCATCCGGTGGAACGAGCCGTGGTCGAAAAATGGCGGACAGCGGGCTCCACGACGCCGACGCTGCTGCGGGTACGGGCGGTGCGGGCCGGGGCCGTACAAGAGCTCGGCGACCGGCTCGTCTCGTCCGGTCTCCTCATGGCCCCGCCCCGCGCCCGGGCCCGGCTGTTCGCCGCGCGAGCGCTGGTCGCCGTGGTGTGCGGCACGGCGGTCCTGACCGCCTTCGCCGTCCCGCAGGGGCTGCGGCAGACGACACCGTTCATCGCGGTGGGCGCCTGCTGTCTGGCCGTGCGGGTGCTGTGCCCGGCGCGGGGTCCGCTGACCCCGGCGGGCCGTCGCCGCCTCGCAGCGATACGTACCGGCGAGCTGTGGGCATCGGCTGCGCTCGGGGCCGTGGTCTTCGACGGGCGGGGCGGATTGCCGGGTGAGCACCGACGCTCTCGGCGCCGGGGCGGGGGCCGTCTGCCGTCGGTGGGCCGGATGCTGATCAAGTACGGAAAGGCACTGGATTCGGACGACGCCGACCGGAGCCCGGACAGCGGCGGCACCGGCAGCGACCACAGCTCCTATGGATCCGGCAGCTCCCACGACTCGTACGGCTCGCACGGCTCCTCGTACGACGGAGAAGGTCACCACCACAGCTGCGGCGGTGGCGGGAACTACTGAGCGTTGCGGCTCACACCTTCTCCGCGTACGAACTCGCCCAGTGGCCTACAGGCATCGCCAAGTCCGCCGCACGCTCCCGGCCGAGATGTGGAAACGGACACGCTCTCCTGCACGGATGGTTCGCAACCCTTCAGCCACGACCTGCCGGTGATCGAGGCCGTATGCTGATCCTCGTCGTCTCGGACGATGATGCCTACTTGAAGATCATACCGAATGCCCGCAATGCGGACAAGCTTTCCAGGCTGCCTGAATCTGCTCGCCGCAAGCGTTGCATTCTCGTCGCCGCAACTGGCCACAGTACGGACAAGCAACCCAATTGCTGTCCTCGATGACCTTGACGCATCGCGTACATCGGGGCCGCTGCAAGGGGCGCTCACGTTGCACCCACTCGAGTATGTCCAGGCCAACGCACAACGTGATGGGCACTGATGCCTACCGGGCCGAGTGCAAGCGACTGGCTGCTGTCGACCCTGCCCGCCGGGCAAAGACCAGAGCAGGATCTGCGGCGGGGAATGGCGCGCCGCGCGAGGTCGTCGAGGCGATCCTGCGGGGAGATCTCAAGTCCTACAGCCGCCGGACCGGGCCGTTCGCCTTCGAGTGATGGAGGCGGCCGAGCGGCGTGGACGGCCGCCCGGCCCGGGATCTCACGCCCGCATTTCGGACGAGAGGGTACAGGTTGACGGCTGCGGCCTCGTAGGCAGGCCCGGGCAGCCGGTGCGGGCACAAACCGGTCTGGGGCATCGAGGCGGGGAAGCTCGACACCGACCGCCCCTGGGGTGCCCTTGTCCTGGCCCTCTGCCGCTGTGACGGCAGAAGGCTGCCGTACGCGGATCCCCGACCACCGCACCGGCACCTCCACGCACAGCTTCTGTGCAGCAGAACCCGTGCCACCCGCGACGGCGGGAAGCCTCGGTTGTCCGAGGCTTGCCGCCGGTCAGCGCTTCGCCACGGCAGGCAACGAGAGGCTTGCGGCGTAGAGGATCAAGGCAACGCTCCATGCTGTGACGCTGTCCGACGGCTGAAGTGGCAACGCCCACCAGCGCGCAGAGACAAGACCGCTGGGGTCGTAGGACCGACCGGTGTTCGCAACGCCCAGCAACAGCATGAGACAGACAGCACCCGCTGCCGCCTCGTTGCTCAGCGCCTGCACCACAAGCGCGATGGCGAGCAGCAGCATGGTGTTGCGCGCAACCTCCATGCCGACCAATGGACCGAGTAGGTGAAGCGCTATGACGAGGGTCGTGATCGCGAGGCGATCCCACAGCATGATGCGAGCAACGGCCGTGCGTTCTACTGCTGTGAGGCGTCGTTCGAAGCAGTACATGACTGCGATCACCAGCAGGAGAGGCGCGAAATATCGGACGGGGACGCCGCCAATTCCGCCCAGAATCGTCGGTAGCGGAACCTCTGCGCTGCCCACTTTCAGACACACGGCACAGAGCAGAGCCAGGGCTGTGAGGGCTACCCACCAGCGCCTTACCGGAGTGAGGTAGATCCTCACGATGCCACCGACTGGCAGTAGTCCTGGCTCTGGACGTGTCTGGTAAACCATTGCACTTGCTCGGCCGACGGAGTTGCCAGAACGTTCTGCAGCTCCTTCCACCCTGAATCGGTCATCGCAGCGCGTATAGATTTCTGTGGGACACCCGCAGCCACCAGGGCCCAGGCTTCCTGAAGCGATGGTTGGTGGCAGTCGCGCACGCCAGCGAGTGCGGCGATGCCTCCAACTGCCGAGTCCGCGATGGTCGACTCGACATGTTGAGGCGACCAACTGGTGTCCCAGTTGAGAGGCCAGACGCCCGGCTTGGTTGGTTGCTTGTCCGATTCCATCCGCAGTGTCTCAGGCGCCGGAAGTCCTGCCGCATGCAGAGAGCGTAGGACGGGCAGAACATCCTCGCGTATCGCGGCGGCCTGGTTCGCATATTCATCGGGAAGACACAAGGCAGGCGATGAGCCGACGCATGTGGTGTGCCCGGTTCGGACCGTCGTGGCCAGCGAGTAGCTCCAGCTGACGACGAGGAGCCTTCCGAGGATGAAGGTGCAGGCCACGATCACTGCGCTCACGGCCAGTATCCATGGACGACGACGCACTTGAATGAGTAGGGCAGCAGCACCCGCGAGTCCGAAGGAGACCATCCACGGTATCCAGTAGACACTGGGATCAAGCACGTCGGTGAGGGTGGAGCCTTCGCTGATGAAGCCCCCCAGGTGGCGCCAGAACGGGGTCTGCATCGCCTGGGTCATGGCGAGCAGGAACCAGCAGAAGACTGCAGCGGTCGGTGCTGCAACCCCGCGGGGGAGGAGCTGTCCCAGCCCCCATCCCACCACCATCCATCCACAGGGCAGAACGACAAGATGCGCTATCGGGAGTAGTCCAGGAACATCCGGACTCGGCCAGACACCCGTCGCCGACCTGGCGACAATCAGCGCGCCGACGACGAGCAGAGTCTGAAGTACGAGGACCGGGGCAAGCGCTCGGAGGATCTGGGAAATCATGCTGCGGGTCGCGACGGTTCGAAGTGCCCCCAGCTGTCGCTGCCGACCAGACTCCCATGCCGCCGCACCGGCCGCGGCAGGGGCGATCACGACTATGGCCCAGGAGGAGAGCTCTCCGGAGGATATTCCGTATCCGGGAACAGCGCTGCCGCCTGATACGAACATGGCCATGTAGATCAGAGCGGGCAGTGCAAGCCACGGTGTTGCGGATCCCCGCAGATTCCCGAAGAAGATCACAGCTCCACCGCATCCAGCAATGTTGAGTAGGCACTTTCGAGTTGGCGCCCTGGGGCGCAATCAGGAGAGGCGTGCGACTGGAACTCGCTCACAGGGCCGTGGAATTTTGGTACACCGTTTTCGAAGACCACAACTTCGTCGAATGTTTGATCAAGGTCCACTATTTCATGAGTGGATACGATGACGGAAACATTTTCGGGAAGCTTGTCGAGTACGTCATGGAACCTGCGGCGTTGAGCAGGGTCCAAGCCCACGGTAGGCTCATCGAGCAGTAGAAGTTCCGCCTCATGAACGAGTGCTTGCGCAATCGCAAGGCGCTGCTGCTGACCCCCTGAAAGCGTAGACACCTTGTCGTTTGATTTCTTTTCCAGCCCTACACGCTCAATTGCTGTCGGTGCAGCCTTCCAAGCCTCTCGCTCACTCAATCCCTTAAGCCAGCCGACATATGCTACGTGTTCCCGGCATGTCATTCCGGGCAGGAAACTGGGGCGCTGGGGAAGCCAGGAGACCTTCCTGCGATATTCGCGCCGTTCGCTACGTTTTATGGCGCACAGATCGTTAAGGGTGATTTCCCCCGAATGTGGCACAAGGGCGCTGGCGCCGAGTGAGAGAAGTGTGCTTTTTCCGGCTCCGTTAGGGCCGAGCAGGACGGTGCGCGGTGCGGCAAATTGCAGGTCGAGCCTGTCGATTACCGGATTCTCTCTCCGCTTGTAGCGGAACGAGCAGGACTGGAAGTGCAGTGCCATGAAGGCGACCTCGTAAAAGGAAGGGCCCCGGCCGACGGGAGGCCGGCCGGGGAAGGTGGGATTAGTACGAGACCGTTAGGGACTTAACGGTGGTATACGAAGCTCCGCTGATGTACTCGTTCACGGCGAAGTAGTAGTCACCATTGCCGTGAGCGTTCCAGTTCCCGGTGGACGTGTAGGTGGAGCCGTTCAGGCAGTTTGTGAATGCGGCAGTTGTGTAGTACGTGTCGGGGCTCAGGGAGATATCCTTCGCCAGGGTGACGTGAACTGCAGTGAGGTCGGTCGAGCATCCGGTGAACTTGATGGTGGTCGCGGTGTTCGGCTCGTACCAACGGCGTGATTCGAACCCAGTGGGCACGCCAGTAAGGCTGCTGCTCCAGCTAGCGGCTTGGGCGGGTACCGCGAGTATCCCCAGGCCGGCTGTAACGACGCCGAGCAGGACGATAATGGCTCTGCGGGCAGAATCGCGCATCGAATCGATGCGGGCAGAAAGAGATCGCAATTTATGCGGCTTCCACTATGCGAGATGGAAACGGGGCATGCGGAGACAGGATCCCCCTAGTCCCCCCCCCGTGGCACGGAATTCTCGCAGGCGGGGAATTAGCCCCCTACCGTTCCGGCGAAAGTAACCGTATGACAATGATCGAAAGTGATCAAGGCATCACGATGTTCGATTAAAGGGGTTGACTTGAAGCTGCCTGTCCGATTTGCGTGATTCTCCCGAGCTTTCCTAATCGGGGATGCCCTCGTTAGGCGGATAATGCCTCCGCATTCCCCTCATATTTGGCGACCTTGACGCTGCGTCACCTGCCCTCGCCATATGCGCCTGGTGGCTGATTCTTTACGTACGACTACCCGGCCGTAAGAGCGGCGGCGGATGCGCGGGCCCTGGTTGCACTGGGCGCGCTTGGTGATCTGCTAAGGGCTTGCCGATCATCAACGTGTCGTCTTGATCTTGCCGTTGGGGCACGACCCCGGCGTTGTTCCACTATGTCCGGTTTAGCGATGGTTGATCAGATGCCGTAGGTGGTGAAGGCGTCGTCGTGGTGGTGGGGGTCGCGGCGGGCGTGGGCGATGTTGGCGCGGTCTGCGAGGCGGAAGGCGTTGATCCCCAGGTTGCGGAAGCTGGCCAGTGCTCGGGGTGCGGTACCAGTCCTGACCTGTGAGTTGTCTTCGTGGAAGGTCACGTCGCGGACCCAGTGGAGCCGGTTCTCGACTGTCCAGTGTTGCCTCTCGTGGTAGTTGAGGTGAGCGGGGCTGGCGAGGTCGGTGGGCAGGCTGGTGACACCGAGGACGACTTCCTTGGAGGTCCAGTCGCCGTCGAGGTCGCCGGTGTCCCTTCGTAGGCGCGCGAACAGCCCTGTGCCGCAACCGATATCGGCGATGCGGTCGTTGGCGGTGAGCCTCAGCGCTTCGGCGATGCGGGCCGACATCCAGGGGATGTAGTCCGGCCCGTACACCCAGTGCTCGTCGTACTCGGCTGCCAGCTCCTCATAGTGCCCTTGTACCTCGCGCCGCTCCACGATCCCCCTCGCGCATCGCAGGTCTTGATGTGCTGGACAGCGGCAGGCTATCGCGCCGTACAGGACCGGCAATACCGTGTAATGCGCCGCTCCTCCACCGCCGGTTCGGCGACGTCCGGCGGCGCAGCGAGCAGGACGGTGATCCTCGTCAGGAGTTCATCCACGTTCGCCAGGGCCTGGTGATCAGCGCACGGTACGTGTGATGGGACGGATTGCGCCCTGAGTGCGAAAGAGCCCAGCCTTGCGGAGCGTCCCAGTCCTCCGCCGCAGAGGAGGACTCTCCGCAGACGACACACAGCATGGCGTACGTCTGAGAGCCTGTCGGGTGACCTTCGATCGGAGAGCGGACGCGGCGTGGTGCGTGCGATTCCAAGGCGCCGGGATGGCCTCGTAGCGGAGCTACTAGGGCATTTCGGCAACGCCGGAAGCGTGCGTGCCACGCCGCGTCCGCCCGATCAGAGGTCGCCCGACAGGCTCTGAGGCTCGGCATCCGGCTCCTGGTTCGGCGCGAGGGTCCAGTGGACGTGCCTCACGATGGCGCGGAGCCCGCTCATGCTTCGCGCCTGGACTCGGCGTTCAGAGCAGCGAGGCGAACGGTCAGCTCCTGGCGCGAGGAAAGCGCCTCGATGCCGTCCGGCTCGGCCTCCCACGACAGTCCGCCGCCGATCGGACGGAGTTGGATGCGCCCGCCGATGGTAGCCATCACCACCCCGAAGTGGTCGGTCTTCGTGTCCTTGACTACCGCCCCGATCCGGGGGCCGGTCTGCTGGTTGTTCGCCATGACCAAGACGGTACGTAGACCCTGAGTAACCAGCCAGATGCGAAGCGATGCACTCCGGGTCACCATTCGTCAGAAGTCCATCGAAGTAATGCAGTTATCCAAACACGCCTAGATGAGCGCCTACCGTGCGCATGTCGGCAGTAAGGGTCCGACGCTTCTTCGTGATCTCTTCGAAGGTGATTGCGGCGGCCCTCTGGTGGCGGAACCATTCGGGTGCGACGTGATCCAGACGGGACAGCTCTTCCATGGCGGCCGAAGGGTCGCCCGTTCGGACGCGGGCCCGAGCCAAATCGAGGTAGTACCGGTTCCCGTCGTTCGTGCTCGGCTTCCCCAACTGCTTCCACGCCTTCGGCTGGAGCTCTTCCACCTCGCCGGACTTCCGAACCACGGTCCGTGCATCGCCGGTGACCATTGCGTCCTCCAGCTCCTTCATTGCGGCGGTGACGGGCCCGAACTGAGACCAGTGGCGCAGGAGGTTGCGGTGCGACACACCCACGGCCTTCGCAGCCGTACCGGCCGCCCTTCGGAGTGCCTTGGCCTCCTCCGGGCGGTTGTTCCGCGCCGCCGCGGCAGCGGCCTCCATCGCGAGACCACCCCAGGTCGCGTACGCATCCACCGTGGCCCCCTTGATCTTCGGCTCGACGATGTCCATGGTCGCGACGGCAATGTCCTCAGCCTCGTCGAACCGTTCGGTCCGAATGAGTACGAAGCACATGCCGCCCACTCCTGACGCCGCAGTCAGCTCGTTGCCGGCCAGTCGGGCATCGCTGATGGCTCCTTTAATGGCCCCGTGGGCAAGGTCGTACTGCCTGATCTGGGTCAAGTACCGCCCGGCCAGCTGCAGGGCCTCGGAGCGGGCGCGCAGGGCGTCCAGGCGCTCGCTCCCGTGGTCGTAGTAGGCCACTGCGTCGTTCGCGGCACGGATGAGAGCCGGAAGATCAGCGGCAATGCTCTGATAGCTGTCCCCGTAGTAGAGGAGCGCGCTGTCGTGGGTCATGCGGCGCAGGCGACGGATGTCGGGCGCATCGCCGGTCGGCGCTTCAGGCGGGGCCAGGCTGACGGCCGGGGTCAGGGCGATTCGGAGTCCGCGGAGATTCAAGGTGTTGAGGTTGTCGTGAGGCACGGGCTTCGGAGCTCCAGCCGCCATCAGGTTGGAGGTCTTCACTCCAAGCGCGCGGGCAAGAGCGTGAAGTGTCTCCATTCGCACACCGTCGTCGCCCTGCTCGATCTTCCTGACGGGGCCGACTGACAGCCCCGCTCGGTGCGCAAGCTGCTCTTGGCTGAGTCCGGCAGCGCGACGGCATTTCCTGAGGCTGTCAGCGAGTTCGTCCGACATGCGACACCACCCTTCCCGATTCAGCGTACGCCGATTGAGAGACAGGAAAGGGCCCTCGCCAAAGGCAGTGCCGCCCTGCGACTCGGAACCTGAGTTCCGGGCTTCGAGGGTCGAGGTTCGAGCTCCGGGACCGGCCGGTTCACTCCTTCGTGGGTACGGGGAGGGGGCCGGTCCCGGCGCTTGAGCTTCGGGATCCGGGCGTCGGGATGCGGGCTCCGGGATTCGAGCGCTCCTGGTCAACCGGTAGTTGAAAGAAGGGGGTTGGGGAAACTTCCCTGCCCTCCCCGACCCGTCACGGCCAGCAAGTACGACTAATCGTGACTGGCTTGCGGCGTGTGATCGCGGCCGCTTACGGTGCCCCCAACGAAACGACCCCGACACGGTGTTAGCGCACCGGGCCGGGGTCTCACCCCAAGATCGGAAAAGGCGATCTCGTGGCTACCGAGAACTTTAGCCCCGCCCTGCGTACACCCGCATCCTCGCGGCCGTACGCGAAGGCCAACCGCGGCTACGGCAAGCGGTCCGCACCAGACCAACGTCCGTCCCATGCAGATGACTTCATTCTGCTACCCGAGCGCGAGCGCTACATCGCCGGGTACGTCGACCATCTGCCCGATGGTGCGGCCATGGACATCAAGTCGCTGGCCAGGAGCATCCCCCTGTACGGGCAGATGGCCGTCGGCAGCGCCCTCAGGGCACTGGGAGTGGCCGGTCACCTGCGGCACGTCCAGTGCCGGGTCGAAGAACGCGGCCAGGTCCGTTGGGTCACCCGTACGTTCTGGTCCCGCACCGCCCGCGACAACGAATGGTGGGGTGCCTTCCTGGACGCCGAGAACGACCAGGCCGCCCAGGAAGCAGCCGCAACAACCGCTCCCCAGCCGCCACTCCGGGTACCCACGGAGGCGCCTGCTCCCCAGGCCGACGCAGAATCACCAGCCCCCATGACACCGGTCGAGCCCGCAGCGCAGCCCAGCTCGCCCGCTCCCGCACCCGTCATACCGCAACAGCGGAACCCTGACCCGACCCCGGGGCACCCCTCGCCCGCGTACCTCGTCCTGGCCCAACTGGGCCGAATCGAACCGCGCCTGGCCCTCTCCGCCACCGACTGCACCGCCCTGGAGCCACTGGCCGCCCAGTGGTTCGCCCGGGGCGTGGACGCCGACTACCTCACCCATGCCCTCACCTCCGGCCTCCCCACCCAGGTAGGCTCCCCCATCGGCCTCGTACGCCGCCGCCTCACCGACAAGATCCCACCCCACCTGCCCACCACCCCGGCACCGGCCACATCAGGCACCCCCGTCCGCCGCCTGATGGTGGAATGCACCGAATGCGGCACACCCGGCCCGTCCGAGGCACTCCCCGACGGCCTCTGCCGCCCCTGCCGCACACCCGCCCTGGGTCAAGCCCCGACAGCCCCCGCCGACCCGCCCGTCGCACGTGACATCCACGCACTGGTCGGCGCCCTCCGCGACCTGATGAAAACTCCCTGAACGCGTCGAGCTGCACAGGCGGTGCGCAGACGGCCGCCTGGAGATGCGTACGTCCCGCGTCACACCGTCTCGAACACGTCCTCCAGCTCCTGGAGGAGCCTGCGCTTGGGCCTGGCGCCCACCATCGACTTCACCGGTTCGCCGGACCGGAACACCATCAGGGTCGGCATCGACAGCACCCCGTACCGGCTCGCGATCCCGGGGTTGTGGTCGACATCGAGCTGGACGACCTTGATGCGGCCGGCTTCCTCGGCGGCGATCGAGCTGAGCACGGGGGCGAGCTGGCGGCACGGTCCGCACCAGTCAGCGGTGAACTCGACCAGGACGGGGAGTTCGGCCCCCAGCACCTCCCCGTCGAAGGTGGTGTCGGTGACCTCGGCCACGCCCTCTGCATGAATCATCTGTCATCCTCCCAGTTCACAACGTGGTTCCGGGCCGCCAGGAAGCTCGGCCTCGGCCTCCAGCTCGGCCCTCGCGAGTTCGGCGCCCACCTGGGCGCGGACCGACTGGAGCTGCTTGATGAGCGAGTCGAGCTCGCCGAGCTTGCGCCGGTAGACGGCGAGCGAGGCGGGGCAGGCGTCACCGGCCGGATGGCCGGCACGCAGGCAGTCGACGAACGGCCGGGTCTCCTCCAGGTCGAACCCGAAGTCCTGCAGGGTCCGGATCTGCTGCAGCAGCCGCAGATCGTCCTCGTCGTACGTGCGGTACCCGTTCACGGCCCGCCGCGCAGGCAGCAGTCCGCGTGACTCGTAGTAACGCAGAGTCCGCGTCGTCGTCCCGGCCCGCGCGGCCAGCTCCCCGATTCGCATGTGCCGACGGTAATCCTTGACGCGGACGTCAAGGCAAGCTCGGAACTCCCCGTCTCCGCCGCGCAGGTGACGGACGGGGCTCGCCGCCGCGTTCGTCCTGCTCGCCGCCGGCTGCGCCGTGCCGTCGGCAACGCGGGAGCGGAAAAGGGGCGGGGCCGGTACGGAAGTTCCCGTACCGGCCCCGCCCCGCGCGCGTGACTAGACCTTCGCCGTCACGTCCGCTGTCACGCCGTCCCTGGGCTCGGGAACATCCGTCGCGCCGTGCGGATCGTTCTGGGTGAGCGTCTTCTCGTCGAACGGGATGGCTCCGGCCAGCACCTGGCCGACCCTTTCCCTGTCGATCTCCTTGGTCCAGGTGCCGATGAGCACCGTGGCGACGGCGTTGCCCGCGAAGTTGGTGAGGGCGCGGGCCTCGCTCATGAAGCGGTCGATGCCGATGATCAGGCCGACGCCGTCGACCAGGGCGGGCTTGTGGGACTGGAGCCCGCTCGCCAGCACGGCGATGCCGGAACCGGAGACACCGGCCGCGCCCTTGGAGGCGATCATCATGAAGAGGAGGAGCGAGATCTGCTGGCCCAGCGCCAGCGGCTGGCCCATCGCGTCTGCGATGAACAGCGACGCCATGGTCAGGTAGATCATCGTGCCGTCGAGGTTGAACGAGTACCCGGTGGGCACGGTGATGCCGACGACCGGGCGGCTGACACCCAGGTGTTCCATCTTCGCGATGAGGCGCGGCAGCGCCGACTCGGAGGAGGACGTGGAGAGGATCAGCAGGAACTCGCGGCCCAGGTACTTGAAGAGCTGGAAGAGGTTCACCCCGGTCACCAGGCGGAGCAGGGTGCCGAGCACCAGGACCACGAACAGGATGCAGGTGATGTAGAAGCCCAGCATGATCGTGGCGAGCGCCTTGAGCGCGTCCACGCCGGTCTCGCCGATGACGGCGGCCATCGCGCCGAACGCGCCCACCGGGGCCGCCCACATGATCATGGACAGGACGCGGAAGACCAGCTTCTGGATGTGCTCGATCCCGCGCAGCACCGGCTCACCGGACGTGCCCATGGCCTGCAGCGCGAAGCCGACGAGCAGCGCGACCAGCAGGGTCTGGAGCACCGAGCCACCGGTGAAGGCCGACACGAAGGTGGTCGGGATGATGCCGAGCAGGAAGTCGACCGGCCCTTCGGCGGCGTCGCTCGCCGCCGTGTGGCCGACATCCTTCACCGACTGCGTGAGGTGCATGCCTTCGCCGGGGTGCAGCACATTGCCGACGACCAGGCCGATCGCGAGCGCGACCACCGACATGGCGAGGAAGTAGCCGAGCGCGAGGCCGCCCACCTTGCCGATCTTGGCGGCCTTGCGGACCGAGCCGACGCCCAGCACGATCGTGCAGAAGATGATCGGCGAGATCATCATCTTGATGAGGTTCACGAAGCCGGTACCGATCGGCTTGAGCTCCACGGCGACCCCGGGGGCCACGAAGCCCACCAGGATGCCGAGTGCCACAGCGCCGATCACGGCGAGATACAGATAATGCGTGCGGTCCCGCCTGGCGGCTGCCACTCCCACGGGGTTTCTCCTCGGCTCGTCCCGATCCGTCCCCCGTCCCTGGGGGTCTCGGCGAATATCCCGCCCCCCGTGATGACGGTCACCCTTACGTGCATTTCGTTCATATGTTTTCGGACAGGCACACTGTGGCCATGCGTCTCCCCCGTACCCGTCCGCGCAGCCTGGCCGGTCAGCTCTTCGCCATGCAGGTGGTGCTGGTGGCGGCCGTGGTGGCCGGATGCGCCTTCTTCACGTACGTCTCCGGCAGCGCACAGGCGGATAGGACCGCAGCCCGGCAGGTCCGGGCGGTGGCGCTGGCGGTGGCCGATTCTCCGTCGGTACGGGAAGCGATCCGCACCCCGGACCCGTCCGCCGTGCTGCAGCCGTACGCGGAGAAGGTCCGCAGGGACACCGGGATCGCCTTTGTCACGATCATGGACCCGCGCCGGGTCCGCTGGACGCACCCCGACACCGGCCAGATCGGCGAGAAGTTCCTCGGGCACACCGCGCAGGCGCTGCACGGTGAGACGTTCACGGAGACGTACACCGGCACGCTCGGACCGTCGATCCGGGTCGTCACCCCGATCCGGGACGGTGGCAGGATCACGGGTCTGGTCAGCGCGGGCATCACGGTCGAGCGGGTCTCCTCGCAGGTGCGGGCTCAGCTCGGTGCGCTGGGGCTGGCGGCGGGCGGGGCGCTCGCGCTCGGCGGCGTCGGAACGTATGTGATCAACGCCCGGCTGCGGCGCCACACGCACGGCATGAACGCCGCCGAGCTGAGCCGGATGCACGACTACCACCAGGCCACGCTGCACGCGGTGCGCGAGGGGCTGCTGATGCTCGACGGACAGCGCAGGATCGCGCTGATCAACGACGCGGGTCGGGAGCTGCTCGGGCTGCCGCCGGGTGCGGTCGGGCGCCGGGTCGCCGATCTGGAGCTCCCGCCGCCGCTGACCGGGGCGCTGCTCGCCTCCGAGGAGCGGGTCGACGAGCTGCATCTGACGGCGGACCGGGTGATCGTGGTCAACACCCGTCCGGTGGTGGGCGGCGAGCAGCGCGGCACGGTCGTGACCCTGCGCGACCACACGGAACTTCAGGCACTGTCCGGTGAGTTGGACTCGGAGCGGGGCTTCACCCAGGCGCTGCGCTCGCAGGCGCACGAGGCGGCGAACCGGTTGCACACGGTCGTCTCGCTGATCGAGCTGGGCCGGGCGGAGGAAGCGGTCGGCTTCGCCACGGCGGAGCTGGAGCTGGCCCAGGCCCTCACCGACCGGGTCGTCGGCGCCGTCGCCGAGCCGGTGCTGGCGGCCCTGCTGCTGGGCAAGGCTGCGCAGGCGAACGAGCGGGGGGTGGAGCTGGTGCTCGCGGACGACAGCCTGATCGACGACGGGGCGCTTCCCGAGACGTTGTCGCCGCGCGATCTGGTGACGATCCTCGGCAATCTGATCGACAACGCGGTGGATGCGGCGTCCGAGGCGGCGACGGGCCCGTCCCCCTCCGGGGGCGTTCCCGGTCAGCGGGGTCCCGCGGCGGGCCGCCCGGTCCGTGCCCGGGTCACCGTGACCGCGCTCGCCGATGACGGCGAGCTGCTGCTGCGGGTCGCCGACACCGGGGCCGGGGTCGATCCCGGCGACGCCGCCCAGGTGTTCCACCGCGGCTGGTCGACGCGCGGCGCCGGCCGCGGGCTCGGTCTGGCGCTCGTGCAGCAGGCCGTACACCGGGGCGGTGGGACGGTCACCCTGAGCGGAGGCCCGGACGGCGGTGCGGAGTTCACCGTACGGCTGCCGCTGTCGCCCGCGCCCACGCACGCCTCCAAGGAGCCCACCCCATGATCCAGGTGCTGGTCGTCGAGGACGATCCCGTGGCCGCCGACGCTCATCAGCTGTACGTGGGCCGGGTCCCCGGCTTCACCGTGGCCGCGGTCGCTCATTCGCGTGCGGAGGCGGTACGGGCGCTGGACCGTACCCCCATCGATCTGCTGCTCCTGGATCTGTATCTGCCCGACGGGCACGGCCTGCAGCTGCTGCGTTCGCTGCGCGCCGCCGGGCACGCGGCGGATGTCATCGCCGTGACGTCGGCGCGCGATCTGGCGGTGGTCCGGGAGGGGGTGTCGCTCGGTGTCGTCCAGTACGTACTGAAGCCGTTCACCTTCGCCACCCTGCGCGACCGCCTCGTCCGCTACGCCGAGTTCCGTGCGGCGGCCGGCGAGGCGAGCGGGCAGGCCGAGGTGGACCGGGCGCTCGGCGTGCTGCGGGCGCCGCAGCCGGTCCGGCTGCCCAAGGGGCTGAGCGGCCCGACGCTGGAAGCGGTGACGCGTGCGCTGCGGGCCTCCCCGGACGGGGTGACGGCAGCGGCCGCCGGGGTGGAGCTGGGCATCTCGCGGATCACCGCCCGCCGCTATCTGGAGCACCTGGTGTCGACGGGGCGCGCCGTTCGCAGCCCCCAGTACGGGCAGATCGGACGGCCGGAGCTGCACTACCGGTGGGTGGCCGAGACTCGCTGACGGTTCCTGAGTCCGTACCCGTGCCCCTCACGGGGCAGACATTGCCGGTCACGGCACTCGCTGGGCAGCGCGAGCCCGGCTCCCAGGCAGCGACGCTGTCCGCGCGGGTCTGCCTTTCGG
Organism: Streptomyces sp. NPDC051020; assembly: GCF_040683105.1. Classification (NCBI taxonomy): domain Bacteria; kingdom Bacillati; phylum Actinomycetota; class Actinomycetes; order Kitasatosporales; family Streptomycetaceae; genus Streptomyces; species Streptomyces sp. NPDC051020. Next base: position 88,914 of record NZ_JBFBCG010000006.1, read on the forward strand.
GTCGTGCCGGGCCTGCGGGGTCCGGCACGCGCCCTGATCCGGCCTGATGCGAAAGAAAGCGGCGCCGGGGGCAGCCTCCGCGCCCTCGAACGCCGGACGGGCCGGACGTCACCGGCCCGACCGGTGCCCTGAACCGGTCAGAACACCGACTCGGCCTCGTCCATCCGGTCCTTCGGCACCCTCTTCAGCTGCGTGATCGCGTCCGCGAGCGGGACCATCGTGACGCTGTTGCCGCGCAGCGCCGTCATCCGGCCGAAGTCGCCCCGGTGCGCCGCCTCGACCGCGTGCCAGCCGAAGCGGGTGGCGAGCACCCGGTCGTACGCGGTCGGCGTGCCGCCGCGCTGGACGTGGCCGAGGATGACCGGCCTGGCTTCCTTGCCGAGCCTGGTCTCCAGCTCGACCGCGAGCCGGTTGCCGATGCCCTGGAAGCGCTCGTGGCCGTACTGGTCGATCTCGCCCTTGGCGTACGGCATCGACCCCTCGGCCGGGTGCGCGCCCTCGGCCACGCAGATGACCGCGAACTTCTTGCCGCGTGCGAAGCGCTCCTCGACCATCTTGACCAGGTCCGCGACCTCGAACGGCCTCTCGGGCAGACAGATGCCGTGCGCACCGCCCGCCATACCGGACTCCAGTGCGATCCAGCCCGCGTGCCTGCCCATCACCTCGACGACCATGACCCGCTGGTGCGATTCGGCCGTGGTCTTGAGGCGGTCTATGGCTTCGGTGGCGACGCCCACCGCCGTGTCGAAGCCGAACGTGCGGTCGGTGGCCGAGATGTCGTTGTCGATGGTCTTCGGGACGCCGACGACGGGCATTCCGGCGTCCGACAGCATCCGGGCCGCGGTGAGGGTACCCTCGCCGCCGATCGGGATCAGCACGTCGATGCCGTAACGGCGGTTCAGCTCCTCACAGTTCTCGGCCGCTTCGCGGAGCCGGTCGCGCTCCAGCCGGGCCGAGCCGAGGATGGTGCCGCCGCGGGCGAGGATGCCGCTGACCGCGTTGAGGTCGAGAGGGCGGAAGTGACCGTCGAGGAGTCCCTTGAACCCGTCCTCGAAGCCGATGACTTCATCGCCATGACCCACCACGGCGCGGTGCACGACCGACCGGATCACTGCGTTCAGGCCCGGGCAATCGCCACCTGCGGTGAGAACTCCGATGCGCATCGTGCCGTATCTCCTGCTCGCTAGTGCCGTGCATTCCGGGGGCGACTGCAGAATCCCCGTACCGTGAGCCACAACGATTGTCCCACGTCAGGTCTGGACCTCGCGCTACCGACTCTTCCACCGGCACCGCACCGGACCCGGAGCCGGGCGCGACGGAGGCCTTCCGGCACCTGATCAGGGCCTTTCGGCCGGCGGGCGGCATATCCGCCCCCACAGGTATCGTCAACAGGGCGATATCGCTCCAACCGGACAGAACGACGGGAGAGCACGCGTGACGCGCAGCGTGTACGTGACAGGAATCGACCGGGGAGACGGCCGCCAAGTCGTCGATCTGGGAGTCATGGAGCTCCTGACGCGTCAGGTGGACCGGGTCGGGGTGTTCCGGCCGCTGGTCCACGACGGCCCCGACCGGCTGTTCGAGCTGCTGCGGGCCCGCTACCGGCTCTCCCAGGACCCGTCGACGGTCTACGGCCTGGACTACCCGGAGGCGTCCGCGCTGCAGGCGGAGAAGGGTACCGACGAGCTGGTCTCGCGGCTCGTCGACCGCTTCCATCAGGTGGCCCGCTCGTACGAGGTGGTGCTGGTCCTCGGCACGGACTTCGCGGACACCCAGCTCCCCGACGAGCTGGCGCTCAACGCCCGGCTGGCCAATGAGTTCGGCGCCTCCGTGATCGCGGTGGTCGGCGGGAAGGGGCAGGACGCCGAGTCCGTACGGGCCGAGACGCGCAATGCCTACCGGGCCTACGCCGGGCTGGGCTGCGACGTCCTCGCGATGGTGGTGAACCGGGTGGCGGCCGAGGACCGCGAGGTCATCGCCGAGCGGCTGGCGGCGCGGCTGCCCGTCCCCTGTTCGGTGCTGCCGGACGACGCGGCGCTCTCCGCGCCGACGGTCGCCCAGATCACCACGGCGCTCGGCGGAACGGTCCTGCTCGGCGACGACGCGGGGCTGGCCAGGGACGCGCTGGACTTCGTCTTCGGCGGAGCGATGCTGCCGAATCTGCTGAACGCGCTGACACCGGGCTGCCTCGTGGTCACGCCCGGGGACCGGGCGGACCTGGTGGTCGGCTCACTGGCGGCGCACAGCGCCGGGACCCCGCCGATCGCCGGCGTGCTGCTGACCCTGAACGAGCACCCCGGCGAGGAGATACTCAAGCTGGCCGCACGCCTCGCACCGGGCACCCCGGTCGTGTCGGTGGCCGGCGGATCCTTCCCCACCGCGGGCGAACTCTTCGCGCTGGAGGGAAAGTTGAACGCGGCGACGCCCCGCAAGGCGGAGACCGCACTCGGCCTCTTCGAGCGCCACGTCGACACCGCAGCCCTGCTGGAGCGGATCTCGGTGGCCCGCAGCGGCCGCGTCACGCCGATGATGTTCGAACACGAGCTGCTGGAACAGGCCCGCTCGGACCGGCGCCGCGTGGTGCTGCCGGAGGGCACGGAGGAGCGGGTGCTGCGCGCCGCCGATGTGCTGCTGCGCCGCGACGTCTGCGAGCTCACCCTGCTCGGCGACCTCGACACCATCCGCAAGAAGGCCGCCGACCTGGGCATCGACCTCGCCGATACACAGCTGATCGACCCGCAGACCTCGGAGCTGCGTCAGGCGTTCGCGGAGCGGTACGCACAGCTGCGCGCGCACCGCGGGGTCACGGTGGAGCTGGCGTACGACGTCGTCTCGGACGTGAACTACTTCGGCACGCTGATGGTCCAGGAGGGCCTGGCCGACGGCATGGTCTCCGGGACCGTGCACTCCACCGCGGCGACGATCCGCCCGGCCTTCGAGATCATCAAGACGCGGGCGGACGCGTCGATCGTCTCCTCGGTCTTCTTCATGTGCCTCTCCGACAAGGTGCTGGTGTACGGGGACTGCGCGGTCAACCCGGACCCGGACGCCGAGCAGCTCGCGGACATCGCCGTCCAGTCCGCCGCCACCGCCGCCCGCTTCGGTGTCGAGCCGCGGATCGCGATGCTCTCGTACTCGACGGGCACCTCGGGCACGGGCGCCGATGTCGACAAGGTGCGGCAGGCGACCGACCGGGTGCGCGCGAGCCGGCCGGATCTCAGGATCGAGGGTCCGATCCAGTACGACGCGGCGGTCGAGCCGAGCGTCGCCGCGACCAAGCTGCCCGGGTCGGAGGTGGCGGGGCAGGCCACCGTGCTGATCTTCCCGGACCTGAACACCGGCAACAACACGTACAAGGCCGTGCAGCGCTCGGCCGGCGCAGTCGCCGTCGGCCCGGTGCTCCAGGGGCTGCGCAAGCCCGTCAACGACCTCTCCCGCGGTGCGCTCGTCCAGGACATCGTCAATACCGTGGCGATCACGGCGATCCAGGCGCAGGGCGAGGAGTGATCCGCATGACCACCCCCACGAAGAAAGGTTTCGCCGCCGTGCAGGCCCGTCGCGTCCTCGTCCTCAACTCCGGCTCCTCATCGGTGAAGTACCAGCTTCTCGACATGGACGACCGCTCCCGGCTGGCGGTCGGTCTGGTCGAGCGGATCGGCGAGGGCACCTCCCGTCTGCTGCACACCCCGCTGACCGAATCAGAAGAGGCGGCCCGAAGGGCCTCCGTTGAGGGTGGTGGTGGGCGACGGGCGGGAGGCGCCGGGACACGCGAGCGCACGGGCAGGATCGCCGACCACGAGGCGGCGCTGAAGGCGGCGGCCGAGGAGCTGGCCGCGGACGGGCTGGGGCTGGACTCGCCCGAGCTGGCGGCGATCGGCCACCGGGTGGTGCACGGCGGCCTGCGTTTCACCGAGCCGACCGTGATCACCGACGAGGTGCTGGCGGAGATCGAGCGGCTCGTCCCGGTGGCGCCGCTGCACAACCCGGCGAACATCATCGGGATCCGTACCGCCCAGGCGCTCCGCCCCGACCTGCCCCAGGTCGCCGTCTTCGACACCGCGTTCCACACGACGATGCCCGAGTACGCCGCGCGCTACGCGATCGACGTGGAGACCGCGGACGCCCATCGCATCCGCCGCTACGGTTTCCACGGCACCTCGCACGCGTACGTCTCCCGCAAGGCCGCCGAGCTGCTGGGACGTACCCCCGAGGAGGTCAATGTCATCGTGCTGCACCTGGGCAACGGCGCCTCGGCATCGGCGGTGGCGGGCGGCCGGTGCGTGGAGACGTCGATGGGACTGACCCCGCTGGAGGGGCTGGTGATGGGAACCCGGTCCGGGGACATCGACCCGGCGGTCACCTTCCATCTGAAGCGGGTGGCCGGGATGTCGGTCGACGAGATCGATGTCCTGCTCAACAAGAGGAGCGGCCTGGTCGGGCTCTGCGGGGACAACGACATGCGGGAGATCCGACGCCGGATCGACGAGGGCGACGAGCGGGCGGCGCTGGCTTTCGACATCTATGTGCACCGGCTGAAGAAGTACATCGGCGCCTATTCGGCGGTCCTCGGGCGGGTGGATGCCGTCGTGTTCACGGCGGGGGTCGGAGAGAACTCGGCGCCCGTACGGGAGGCTGCGATCGCCGGTCTCGAAGGGTTCGGCCTCGCGGTGGACGCCGGTCTCAACGCCGTGCGGTCCGGTGAACCGAGGCTGATCTCGCCGGACTACGCGCGGGTCGCGGTCGCCGTGGTGCCGACGGACGAGGAACTGGAGATCGCCGGCCAGACCTTTGCGCTGGTCGAACGGCTCGGACGGACCGTGCCCGGGCAGGCCGAACTGCTCGGACAGGTCGACAACTGAGCACCCCCGCGCCCCTTTGTATCTTCCACCAGCCGGAATATTCCGCAGCGAAACAAACCGATAGGATCCGCCTCATGCGCCGTTCCAAAATCGTCTGCACCCTCGGTCCCGCCGTCGACTCGCACGAGCAGCTCGTCGCTCTGATCGAGGCCGGCATGAGCGTGGCCCGATTCAACTTCAGCCACGGCTCCCACGAGGAACACCAGGGCCGTTACGACCGCGTCCGCCGGGCCGCCGCCGAGACCGGCCGGGCGGTCGGCGTACTCGCCGACCTCCAGGGCCCGAAGATCCGCCTGGCGAAGTTCGCCGAGGGCCCCGTCGAACTGGTCCGCGGGGACGAGTTCACCATCACCACCGAGGACGTCCCCGGTGACAAGTCGATCTGCGGTACGACCTACAAGGGGCTGCCGGGCGACGTCGACAAGGGCGACCCGATCCTGATCAACGACGGAAACGTCGAGCTGAAGGTCGTCGAGGTCGAGGGCTCCCGGGTGAAGACCATCGTCATCGAGGGCGGGGTGATCTCCGACCACAAGGGGATCAACCTGCCGGGCGCCGCGGTCAACGTCCCGGCCCTGTCCGAGAAGGACGTCGAGGACCTCCGCTTCGCCCTGCGGATGGGCTGCGACCTGGTCGCCCTCTCCTTCGTGCGCGACGCCGACGACGTCAAGGACGTCCACAAGATCATGGACGAGGAGGGCCGCCGGGTCCCCGTCATCGCCAAGGTCGAGAAGCCGCAGGCCGTCGAGCACATGGAAGGCGTCGTCATGGCGTTCGACGGTGTGATGGTCGCCCGTGGCGACCTGGCCGTCGAGTACCCCCTGGAGAAGGTCCCGATGGTGCAGAAGCGCCTCGTGGAGCTCTGTCGGCGGAACGCCAAGCCGGTGATCGTGGCGACCCAGATGATGGAGTCGATGATCACCAACTCGCGGCCGACCCGCGCCGAGGCGTCCGACGTCGCCAACGCGATCCTGGACGGGGCCGACGCGGTCATGCTGTCCGCCGAGTCCAGCGTGGGCGCGTACCCGATCGAGACGGTCAAGACGATGTCGAAGATCGTCGTCGCCGCCGAGGAGGAGCTGCTCTCCAAGGGCCTGCAGCCGCTGGTCCCGGGCAAGAAGCCCCGTACCCAGGGTGGTTCGGTGGCCCGCGCGGCCTGCGAGATCGCGGACTTCCTGAACGGCAAGGCGCTGGTCGCCTTCACCAAGTCCGGTGACACGGCCCGCCGGCTCTCCCGCTACCGCGCCGCGCAGCCCATCCTGGCCTTCACCACCGACGAGTCCACCCGTAACCAGCTCGCGCTGAGCTGGGGCGTCGAGGCCCACGTCGTGCCGCACGTGGACAACACCGACGCCATGGTGGACCTGGTCGACGCGGAGCTGCTGAAGCTGAGCCGCTACAACGCGGGCGACACGATGGTCATCACGGCCGGTTCGCCCCCCGGCGTCCCGGGCACGACGAACATGGTGCGGGTGCACCATGTGGGGGGCGGGACGCGCGACTGACGCGTCGCCCCGCACCGGCATACGGCTGTGGCCCGCGCCCCCCTTCGACGGGGGTGCGGGCCACAGCCTTGTGCGGCTCCCTGACGGGTCCACCAGTCACTTCATCAACTGGTGCCGCCGGTGAAGTAGTTGTGCAGCCCGGGCACCGTGAGCGTGCCGCCGAACTGGCCGGCCTGGGTGACCTTCACCTGGGTGAAGAACGCGAACGGCACGTTCAACGGCGGCGGGGTCTCGGGGCTGAACGTGATCGGGATGAGGCCGAAGAGGTTGCCCTTCAGCTCCTCCGTGTACATCGTCACCGTGCCGTTGCGGATGGTGGACGTCGAGCCCGTCCGCGCCTGGACGTGGCCGGTGGTGCCGCCCGGCCCCTCGGTCAGCTGGTGCAGGTCCTTGATGTCGACGGACGACGCGGTGAACTTCAGCACCTTCTTCGTGGTGCCGTCGCCCTTCTCCACCTCGACGATGCCCTTGTAGTCGAGCCCGTTGAGGGTGAGCAGCGAACTCTCCAGGATCCACGGCTGGTTCGGAAGCCTGGGAATGCCCTGCTCCAGGTCCGCAGCGGCCAGCGCCTTGGGGTCGGCTGTGGGGCACGGGAACGGCTGCTTGGCGCCGTCCGGGATGTCGTCGTCCTTCTTGGGGTCGAGTCCCTTGGCGCTCTCGTCGAGCTCCTTGACCGACGTGCCCGCCTTGTCGGCCGCGTCGCGGATGGCGTCGGCGGTCTTGCCGGCCGTGTCCTTCGCCGCGTCCGTCACCTCGGCCACGAGCTTCTCGTTGACCACCGGCTTCTCGGTGGACTCGCTCGTCGCGGAGGCCGACGGCTCCGGGGACGCGGTGGTGGCGCTCGGGGACGGGCTCGCCGTCTCCTGGTCCGGTCCGCCCAAGAGGTCCTTGAGCGCGTCGCCGACGCCCAGCGGGTCGAGCGGGTTGTTCGTCGCCGTGGGCGACGGGGAGGCGCTCGGCGCCGCGGCGGGCGCCATGCTCCGCGGGTTCGCCGCTCCGTTCGCCGACGGGGTCGCCGACGGCTTCGGTGTCGCCTCGGCGCTCCGGTCCGCACCGCTGCCGCCGGCACCGGTGGACGCGCTGGCGGACGGGGACGGTGTCTTCGTCTCCGACGCGGACGCCGAGGGTTCCGGCGACTGGCTCGGCTCGTCCGAACGCGTCACACAGGGGCCCGGCGCGAACGGGATGTCCGTCGCGTCGTCGGCCAGCGCGAGCTTGGGGGTGAGTCCCATCCCGACGAAGACAGCCGTCGGCATCGCGGCGAGCGCGAAGGCCTTGCCCGCGGGTATGTGAAGCTTCGTCAGCAGCGACTTCCTGGGCGCCGCGTGACGCGGTCCGCTTCTCGTCGGGAGGTCCTCACCGGTCGAGTTCAGCCGCGTCTCGTCACTCCGCACGATGCCTCCCGCCGTCGACCTCGGCTGTCGTGTCGTACTGCTCCGGCTGCTGGGGCACCGATGCCACGCTCTGGAACTCGGGCTCGGGCTCCTGCGTACCGGAACCGGCGTCCTTGAACGCCACGCCCTGAGCACCGGCATCTGCCGCGGCCGGCTTCGGCTCGCCCGGGGCCCAGGAGATGGAGAGCGCTCCACCGAGCAGGGAGAACAGGAAACCGATCAGGAACCCGCCGATGTTGGCGACGGGTATGGAGATCAGTGCCAGCAGGATCGCGGCGACTCCGGCGAACACTCTCACGATGTGGTGGAACCACATGGTGAGGCCCAGCGTGATCAGCAGGATCCCGATGATCAGCGATCCCGCACCGGCCGTCGTGGACATCGCCAGCGTGATGTTGCCGAGGTGCATGTTGGCGTACGGGAAGTACGCGATGGGTAGACCACCCACCATCGTGAACAGGCCCGCCCAGAACGGCCGGTTACCCCGCCAGGTGCGGAATCCCCGCCGGAAGACGCGGAGGTAGTGCTCGTTCTGCCCTGTGGACTCGGGGCTCATGGAAAACAGCTCCCTGGAACCGGTACTGCGGTGAGAAGAGAACGGGGTGGGTGGCCGGAGACGCCGAAGGGCGCTCCGGCCACCCGGCGAGTGCTAGTAGCACTCCTTGCCGGGGCCGCTGTACAGCCGCAGGCTCAGGTTGCTGAGCTTGAAGGTGCCGGCGGTGGTGGCCCACGCCTCCTGCTTCACGTCCTTCAGCACGGCCGTCTTGGCGCGCTGCGCGAAGCCGTTCGGGTTGACGGCCCCCTCGGTGCCGGACTGGATGCCGGGCTTGCCGACGGAGCCGGCCGCCACACCGATGTCGATGTTCTCGAAGTACGCGTCGGTGTCGAGCTCGGCGACGTCCAGGTACAGGTTGGTCGCCCTGACCGGCTTCTTCGGGTTCGTACCCGCGTTCAGCTGCAGCGTGACAGTGCCGAGGCCGAACGGAAGGTTCGGAGTGACCACCGACTGGCACATGTTGGTGATCGTGGCGTCACTGAAGCCGGACACGGCCACGGCGTGCGCCCCGTTCTTGCCCTCGGGGTTCGTGCCGGTGGCCACGCTGCCGTACTGCACGAAGTTGTGGCCGACGAGCTTGTCCGCATGCACCTTGAAGCTCTGGCCGGACACGCTGAACGACGCCGCGAGGGCGCCCTGCGCGAGACCGATGCCCACCGCGGCGGTCGCGACGACGCTCGGCACCATGACCAGAGCGAAGCGCTTCCATCTGGTGCCGCCACGAACTTGGGAACTCATAATTTTCCTCCTTCTCGGACGTACATCTCCGGTCCGGGCCTGGGCCCGTCCTGGGATGGGAGAAGTGCTACGTCCTCGGGAAGGAGAGCGCCGGAACCGGAGGCGTGAACCGCGTCCGAATCACTGGCGATCACCCCCGAGCGACAACCACCGGCCGCGCGTTCGCGCAACCTGTTCGGACAGGCCCTGCCGGACGGCAGGAACCCCCCTGTCCGCGGTCGGCGCCACTGCCGCCGACCCACTCGGTGGGGACCCGAATCGGCCGCCGCGCCGACTGGCGGTCGGGCTGGCGTCGTCGGACCGAGCGTGGCCGATCGTGGTGCATTAGCGCCCGCCGCACAAGGGGGTTCGTTACTCGCTAGTAACGCCCCGATAACCAAGGCGCGACAGGGCGGCGCCGCCCGGCCACACAGGGTGGCGTCTCTCGCAAGGAGGAAAGGGAGAATTGGGGTTCTTAAGCGGACAGAATCTCACGCACGATTTACTGGCAGTAACAGAACGTGCTTTTATCAAGATTTGGTAAAGCGAGGGCGACTGTTGTCGCCCGATCACGAAAACGGCCGTGACGCCCTCGGGACGCCACGGCCGCGTTGTCACATCAGAACAAGACGCGCGCCAGCGCCGTACGGGCCGCGACGACACGTGGATCGTCGGGGCCGATGACCTCGAAAAGCTCCAGCAGCCGCAGCCGCGCCACGTCCCGGTCCTCACCGAAATTCCGGCGCACGGTCTCGACGAGGCGCCCGAAGGCATCCTCGACATGACCGCCGACCAGATCCAGATCGGCGGCGGCGATCTGCGCCGCCACATCGGTCGGCTTCTCGGCGGCGTCGTTGCGGACCTGCTGCGGGTCCATGTCCTGCACCCGGCCGAGGAGTTCGGCCTGGGCGAGGCCGAGCTTGGCCTCGGTGTTGGCCGGGTCGTCGACGAGCACGTTCTTGTACGCCTGGACGGCGCCGCCGAAGTCATTGGCGTCCAGTGCCCGTACGGCCGCTTCGAGCAGTGCGTCGTACGGTCCCGCGGGCACCTCGGCCGGAGCCTGCCCGGCGTCCTCCGGGCCGGCGGCCTCCTGGTTGACCGTGATCCCGGTGAGCCCGAACCGCTCCTCGCCGACCTGGATCAGCTGGTCCAGCGTCTGCCGGATCTGGGTCTCGGGGGCCGCGCCCTGGAAGAGCGGGAGGGCCTGCCCGGCAACGACGGCGAAGACCGCCGGGATCCCCTGGATGCCGAACTGCTGCATCAGCATCTGGTTGGCGTCGACATCGACCTTGGCCAGCACGAAGCGGCCGTTGTACTCGTGGGCCAGGCGCTCCAGGAGGGGGCCCAGCTGCTTGCACGGCTCGCACCACTCGGCCCAGAAGTCGATGACGACGGGGACCTCGACGGAGCGCTGGAGGACATCGCGCTCGAAGCCCGCCTCATCGACATCGATCACCAGGGAGGACGGGGGGACGGCGCCGCCACCTTGCCGGGCGGCCTCGGCGCGGGCCTGCTCCGCCTTCACCTTGGCCTCGCCGGCCGCCTTCACTGCGGCGAGGTCGACGACGCCGCTCATGGACATGTTCCTAGGCTGCATACGTACATCCTCCCCCCTCGGCACACTGTTCCGGAAAGCGATCCGGGAACCGCATCCGTCCGTGGTACCCGCCGGTGTGCGGGACGCGCGGACCGCCGCGGTCCCATGGCCCTCGAGGGGCCTGTTCTCGACGCCGGGTCCCCACCCGGCACATGTGGCTGTCGTTCGCTCGTGGCGTGACGACGGCCTGACCGTCGCCCTTACGCTACGACCCGTAGCGTAACTGTCCCGCACCCCTCGCGCACAGGAGTGTCCAGTGATCTCTCTCACGGCAAACGCGACCGGCCGGTTCTCCTTACTGGCGGGTATGGTCACGGCATGCTGAGCCACGGCCACGCCAAACCCGCGCGAACGGGACGACCGCGCAGCGCCGCGGCCGATGAGGCGATCCTGGAGGCCTGCCGGGCGTCCCTGGTCGACCTCGGCTGGTCGAAGCTGACGATGGGCGATGTGGCGACACGGGCCGGGGTCGCCAAGACGACGCTCTACCGGCGCTGGGCAGGCAAGAACGAACTGGTCGTGGACGCCGTCGCGGCCCTCTTCGACGAGCTGGAACTGCCGGACCTGGGCAGCCTGTCGGCCGATGTGCAGAACGTGGTGCTGCAGTTCGCGGCGCTGCTGGACCGCCCGGAGACCAGAACGGCGCTGATGGCCGTGGTCGCCGAGTCGACCCGTGACGACGCGCTGCGGGCCCGGATCCGCGATTCGATCGTGGACCGGCAGAAGCGGCTCGTGCTGCTGGGACGACAACGGGCGCAGCAGCGCGGCGAGCTGCCCGTCGAACCGGACGAGGCGTCGGCGGCCTCGACCGCCGACCTGATCTTCGATGTGATCGCCGGTGCGGTCGTGCACCGGACGCTGGTGAGCGCCGAGCCCGTCGACGAGGACTGGGCCCGGCGCTTCACCGTTCTGCTGCTTGCGGGGCTGGGCGCGGCAGCCGCCACGTAGCGGACGGCCGTTTTGTGAGCTCCTCCAAGACCCTCAGAAGCCGGGCGGCTCGGTGTACGTGCCCCACTCGTCCCGCAGGACCCCGCAGATCTCACCGAGCGTCGCCTCGGCCCTGACGGCGTCCAGCATCGGTCCGATCATGTTCGAGCCGTCACGGGCGGCGGCCAGCATCGCGTCCAGCGAGGCACGGACCCTGGCGTCGTCGCGGGCGGCCTTGCGGACGGCGAGCTCGCGGACCTGCTCGCGCTCGACCTCGTGGCTGACCCGCAGGATCTCCAGATCGCCGGTGACCGAGCCGTGGTGGACGTTGACGCCGACGACGCGCTTGTCCCCCTTCTCCAGCGACTGCTGGTACCGGAACGCGGACTCGGCGATCTCGCCGGTGAACCAGCCGTCCTCGATGCCGCGCAGGATGCCGGAGGTCATGGGCCCGATGGGGTGCTGACCGTCCGGGTGGGCCCTGGTGCCGCGCTCCTTGATCTGGTCGAAGATCTTCTCGGCGTCCGCCTCGATCCGGTCGGTCAGCTGCTCGACGTACCACGAACCGCCCAGCGGGTCGGCGACGTTGGCGACGCCGGTCTCCTCCATCAGCACTTGCTGGGTGCGCAGGGCGATCTCCGCCGCCTGCTCGGACGGGAGCGCGAGGGTCTCGTCGAGGGCGTTGGTGTGCAGCGAGTTGGTGCCGCCGAGGACGGCGGAGAGTGCCTCGACCGCGGTCCGTACGACGTTGTTGTACGGCTGCTGGGCGGTCAGGGAGACCCCGGCGGTCTGGGTGTGGAAGCGGAGCCACTGCGCCTTGTCGGTCTTCGCGCCGTACACCTCCTTCATCCAGCGGGCCCAGATCCGGCGGGCGGCGCGGAACTTGGCGATCTCCTCGAAGAAGTCGAGGTGCGCATCGAAGAAGAAGGAGAGACCGGGGGCGAAGGTGTCGACGTCGAGTCCCCGGGAGAGGCCGAGCTCCACGTAGCCGAAGCCGTCGGCGAGGGTGTAGGCGAGCTCCTGCGCGGCCGTCGCCCCGGCCTCGCGGATGTGGTAGCCGGAGACCGAGAGCGGCTTGTACGCGGGGATGTCGCGCGCGCAGTGCTCCATCAGGTCACCGATGAGGCGCAGATGGGGTTCGGGCTGGAAGAGCCACTCCTTCTGCGCGATGTACTCCTTGAAGATGTCGGTCTGGAGCGTGCCGTTGAGCACCCCCGGGTCGACGCCCTGACGCTCGGCGGCGACCAGGTACATGCAGAAGACGGGGACGGCGGGTCCGCTGATCGTCATGGATGTCGTGACGTCGCCGAGCGGGATGTCCTTGAAGAGGACCTCCATGTCGGCGGCGGAGTCGATGGCGACACCGCAGTGCCCGACCTCGCCGAGCGAGCGCGGGTCGTCGGAGTCGCGGCCCATCAGCGTCGGCATGTCGAAGGCGACACTGAGCCCGCCGCCGCCCGCGGCGAGGATCATCTTGTACCGCTCATTGGTCTGCTCGGCGTTGCCGAAGCCGGCGAACTGGCGGATGGTCCAGGTGCGGCCGCGGTAGCCGGTCGGGTAGAGACCCCGGGTGAAGGGGTATTCACCGGGCCAGCCGATCCGCTCGAACCCCTCGTACGTGTCCCCGGGACGGGGCCCGTACGCGGGCTCCACCGGGTCCCCGGAGAGCGTGGTGAAGTCCGCGTCACGCTTGCGGGCCTTGTCGTAACGGGCCTGCCAGCGTCGGCGGCCTTCCTCGATCGCGTCAGCGTCCATGGACCCCAATTTACTAGGACGTCCTAGTAAATGTCGATGACAAACCGCCCGGTGCTTCGCACGGGGCGGTTCGGGTCAGGCTTTGACGGTCACCGGGGAGCCGTCCGCGATCAGCGGCTCGACCTCCTTGACGACCTTGCGCTCGACGAAGAACGCGGCCGTCGGGATCGTGCCGGAGACCAGCACCCAGAGGAGCTTGCCGAGCGGCATCTTCGCCTTGGAGCCCAGGTCGAAGGCGAAGATCAGGTAGATGATGTACAGCACACCGTGGATCTGGGAGACGACGAGCGTCAGCCCCGCACCGGTGTCGAAGCCGTATTTGAAGACCATGCAGGTGCAGAGCACCAGCAACATGACGGCGGTGACGTAGGCCATCACCCGGTACCGGGTCAGCACACTGCGTTTCATGACGCCGAGCGTAACCGGGCGCCGGGGGCGATCTTGCAGCGGGCCGGGGGCGCGCGGCGCTACTTCTCCTCGAAGTCCTTGGCCGCGATCCGCAGGGGGCGCAGCAGTGCGAAGATCTCCGCGCACTCCTCGGCGTCGTACACCCCGAGCCCGAACTCCATGTCCACCAGGTCCCGGGTGGCCGCCTCGACGACCTCTCGGCCCTTGTCGGTGATCGAGGCGAGGGTGCCCCGGCCGTCGTTCGGGTTGGGACGCTTGTCGACCAGACCTGACCTGACCAGCCGGTCCACGGTGTTCGTGACCGAGGTGGGGTGGACCATCAGCCGCTCGCCGATCTTGGACATCGGCAGCTCACCGGCCTTGGAGAAGGTGAGCAGCACCAGTGCCTCGTACCGCGCGAAGGTCAGTCCGTACGGTTTGACGACCGCGTCGACCTCGGCGAGCAGGATCTGCTGCGCACGCATGATCGAGGTGATCGCCGCCATCGAGGGGACAGGACCCCAGCGCTGCTGCCAGAGTTCGTCGGCGCGGGCGATGGGGTCGAACGGGAGACTGAGCGGCTTCGGCACGGCATCGACCTTACCCACTGGTCATATGCTGGCCGGCCCCGTCTCGAACTTCGGTCCGATGACCGTGCACGGGTTGCGTGCTCCTGACCTCGCGGACGAGGACGAGCGTGCACACCGTACCGATCACAGCGGCCCCGGCGACCGCCTGATGTACGGGGACGAATTCGGCGGCGAGCCCGGCGAGGGCCATGCCGATGCCCTGGACCGTCATCAGCCCGGCGGTGAGCAGGGTCATGGCCCGGCCCCGCAGCTGCTCCGGAACGGCGTCGACGAACCACTGGTCGAGGCCGATGACGTACGCCGCCCCCACCCCTGCCAGCACGAGCGCGACGACGCTCAGCACCATGCCGGGACGGAACCCGTACAGCACGAGGGGCAGCAGCCCCACGGCGGCGACCGGCAGCACGATCCTGGAGCGCAGGCGCGGGCTGAGCGCCGCGCCCACGTACAGCTCGGCACCGATGTGACCGACCGGCATCGCGCACATGAGGAGTCCGAGCGCGGCTGGGCCGACACCGATCTCGTCCGCGTACGGTGCGGCGAGCGCCTCCGGTGCCACGACGAACATCGTCGGCAGCCAGAAAAGCAGCATCAGCGCGCGGATCCTGCGGTCGGCGAGGACGGTACGGGCTCCGGCGAGCGAGTCCCCCAGCAGGGCACCGCCTCCGTCACGGGCGCTCCGGGCGGGCCGGTTGCGGGTGCCGAAGCGGAGCAGCGCCGCCGAGCTGAGGAAGGTCCCGACGGTGATCGTGATCGCCCCGCGCGCGGAGACCGCGGCGAGCAGCACACCGCCCACCCCGAAGCCGATCAGCAGTGCGCTCTGCGAGACGATCCGCAGCAGGGAGCGGCCCAGTACGTAGAGATCGCCCTCGCCGAGGATGTCGGTGAGCGCGGCCATACGCGTCCCGGTGAAGACGGGCGACACGGAGGCGACGAGACAGCGCAGCGCGAGGAGCCCGCCGACGGGGGTACCGGGCAGCACCATGACGGCGACACAGCCCGCGCAGATCAGATCGCAGGTGACGAGGACCCGGCGGGCGGGGTAGCGGTCGGCGACCCCGGCGAAGAGCGTGCCGCCGACGAGGTACGGGAGGAAGCCGAGCGCGAAGGTGAGGGCGCTGAGCAGGGGCGAGCCGGTGAGGTCGTAGACGAGGACGGTGAGCGCGAGCTCGCTGACGACGACGCCGAGAAGGGAGAGCATGTGTGCGGCGAAGACGGCACGGAACTCCCGTACGGCGAAGACGGCGCGGTAGCCGCGGGGGGTGCCGGGGTCCGGGGCGGAAGCCGGAGCCCGGAGCGCGGGCGATGGGTTCGGGTCGATGGGGTCGGCGCGCTTCGGGGACGGGGCCGGGGACGGCGCCGCTCCTGCGGGGCGGACGTTCGCGGCGCGGCATGCGGCTGACGGGTCCTGGGGTGAGGGGCCCGTCGGGCCGCTCGGGAGGTCCACCGTGTCGCGGGGGCCGCCCGCCGGGGCGGGGCTGTTGTTCGGCATGGACGCAGCGTGGAGGAGCATGGCCCGCACTCCATAAACTTTCGGCTGACACCGAATCTTCGCGAGGTGCGCCGATGCCGTTCCATCTGCATTTCGACGAGAGCGATCTGCTGCGCTGCAGGTTCGCCCTCTCCCCGCTCTGGGAGACACAACAGGCGGTACGCACCCTTCTGCGCCCCGGGAACCACGGCTACCACGAGCCGTGGCTGCGGCGCATCCGGAGCGCCGCCGAGGGGCTGGACCTCGGGCCGCTGTGGTCGTTGATGCCGGAGGCCGGGCACAATCCGGATTTTCTCAGCCCGCCACCGCTCGGGCCCTATGCCTCGTTCGAGGAGGAGATCGCCGGGGTACGCGCCCTCGACCCCGAGCTCGTCCGTGAGGATCTGGCGCTGACGCTCGCGTGTGTGCCGGGGGCGCTGGACTCCCCCGCCGGACGGGCGGTGCTCGACGACCCCGCCCGCGCGCAACGGGAGCTGTCCGCGCTTCTGGAACAGGCGTGGCGGGTCCTGGTCGAGCCGGACTGGCCGCGGCTGCGCGCGTTGCTGGAGGCGGACATCGCGTACCACTCGCGCCGACTCGCGGCGGTCGGCTTCGCGCGGCTGCTCGGCGAGTTGAGTCCCCAGCTGAGCTGGGCGGACTCGACGCTCACGCTCGTCGGGATGCGGGGCCGCCACTCCCGGGTGCTCGGCGGGCAGGGTCTCGTCCTGATGCCGAGCGTCTTCGCCTGGCCAGATGTGGTCAGCGGGTACGAGCCGCCCTACCAGCCCGCAGTGATCTATCCGGCGCGCGGGATCGGTGGTCTGTGGACGGAACCCGCCGACCGTACCCCGCAAACGCTCGCGCGGCTGCTCGGGCGGGCGCGGGCCGACATCCTGTGCACGCTCGACGAACCGGCGGGGACGAGCGCCCTCGCCCACCGGCTCGGCCTCGCGCCGTCCTCCGTGTCGGAGCATCTGTCCGTGCTGCGGGCGGCCGGGCTACTGACCTCGCGGCGGTACGGGCATCAGGTGCTGTACGAGCGGACGCCGCTCGGGATCGCGCTGGCGGTGGAGCCCGAAACGCACCCCGGGTGACGGAGACCCCCCTCGCCGTGCGGCGCGGGGGGTCTCCGGATGATGCGAGAGGCGTCAGCCGGCGAGGTACCGCTCGACCGTCTCGACCTTGGAGGTCAGACCGTCGGTGACACCGGGCCGGATATCGGCCTTCAGTACGAGGGAGACACGTCCGGCACGGGCCTCGACGGCTGCGACGGCGCGCTTGACGACGTCCATGACCTCGTCCCACTCGCCCTCGATGGAGGTGAACATGGCGTCCGTGCGGTTGGGCAGCCCCGACTCGCGGACGACCCGGACGGCGTCGGCGACATATTCGCCGACGTCCTCGCCGACCCCCAGCGGGCTGACGGAGAAGGCGACGATCACGCTTCGACCACGCCTTCCCGGCGGGCTCGGGCGGCGATGACGCCGTCGGCCTCGTAGCGCTTCAGCACCTTGTCGCCGTACAGCCCGCCGAACGGCAGCAGCGCCAGCAGGAAGAAGAACGCGACGCGCTTGAACGGCCACTTGGTCTTGGACCAGACGTCCAGCAGCAGGACGGCGTAGGTCACGAAGAGGACGCCGTGCAGCATGCCGAGCGGCATCATCAGGAAGTCGATGTCCGAGACGCGGCTGAGGATCGAGCCAAAGATGATCAGCGCCGGAAAGGAGAGCGCCTCGGGGATCGAGATGAGGCGCAGCCGGTGCAGGGCGGTAGCGGTCTTGATGTCCACGAGGGCACCTTCGGTGGGAGGGTCGTCACAGCTTGTGAATACAGGCACAAGCGTGTCCCATTGTGGCATCGGCCCCCACCGGGCCCAGGGGCGGGGGCCGGTTGACACTCCGGGGAACGTATCGGCGCAAATCAGGGTCGACTCAGGGTCCGGATAGGCCCACGGACCCTGTCGTGCTGGGCCCCCTCCCGCTACCGTCACCCGGGTGGCAATGTTCCGACTCCAAGGCAGCAGGACGCTCGCCGTCGATCTGACCGGCGACGCCGTCAAGGCGAAGAACGGCTCGATGGTCGCGTACGACGGCCGGATGGCGTTCAAGAAGATGTCCGGCGGCGGTGAGGGCATCCGCGGCATGGTGACCCGCCGGCTGACCGGCGAGCAGATGACTGTGATGGAGGTGAGCGGGCAGGGCACCTGCTACTTCGCCGACCGCGCGAGCGAGATCAACCTCGTCTCGCTGCGCGGCGAGAAGCTCTACGTGGAGGCGAGCAACCTGCTCTGCGTCGATGCCGGGCTGCGCACCGGCACCACCTTCACCGGACTGCGCGGCGGGGCGTCCGGCAACGGTCTGTTCACCACCACCGTCGAGGGCACCGGCCAGGCGGCGATCATGTCGGACGGTTCGGCCGTGGTGCTGCGGGTGACCGCCCAGTACCCATTGTCCGTCGATCCCGGCGCGTACATCGCCCACCAGGGCAATCTGCAGCAGCACTTCCAGTCCGGGGTCACCTTCCGGACGCTGATGGGCGAGGGCTCGGGCGAGTCGTTCCAGATCAGATTCGAGGGCGAGGGACTCGTCTACGTGCAGCCGAGCGAGCGGAACACCATCGGGGGCGATGTCTGATGCCGTTCCGTGAGATCAACTCGAAGATGGTCGAGGCGACGGTGGTCCCCGGCCAGAAGATGTTCAGCCAGCGCGGCGCGATGCTCGCGTACCGCGGCGAGGTGTCGTTCACCCCGAACATCCAGGGCGGCCAAGGCGGCGTGATGTCGATGATCGGCCGTCGGATGGCCAATGAGGCGACGCCGCTGATGACCGTCGAAGTTCCCCTCGGGCCTGGCGGCCCTGGGGAGACCCCATGCGGCACGGTGATGTTCGGCCACGGCGGCCACCACATCCAGGTCATCAACCTGGCCGGCGACACCCTGTACGTGGAGGCCGACCGGCTGCTCGCCTTCGACGGGACGCTGCAGCAGGGCACGATGTTCATGGGGTCGCAGGGCGGGGTCATGGGCATGGTGCGCGGCCAGGTGACCGGGCAGGGCCTGTTCACCACGACGCTGAAGGGTCATGGCGCGGTCGCGGTGATGGCTCACGGCGGGGTGATCGAGCTGCCCATCACGCCGGGCCGCGAGGTGCATGTGGACCCGCAGGCCTATGTCGCCCACCACGGCGACGTACGCAACAAGCTCTCCACCGCGCTCGGCTGGCGCGACATGGTGGGGCGCGGCTCCGGCGAGGCGTTCCAGCTGGAGCTGAGCGGCAGTGGCGCGGTGTACGTCCAGGCGTCGGAGGAGAAGCTGTGAGCACGCCCGTGATCTTTGACCCGATGACGCTGCCGTCGGACGACAACGTCAATGCGTACACCTTCTGCGTGGAGCTCAAGGGGAGCCAGTGGTTCCTGCAGAAGGGCAAGATGATCGCCTACTACGGGCGGATCGAGTTCAACGGCATCGGCCACGGACGCTTCGAACGGCTGATCCGGACGAGCTTCCACTCGCCGCTCCACGCGAGCGACTGGGTAGTGGCCGAGGGCAGCGGCAAGATGCTGCTCGCCGACCGGGCCTTCGACGTCAACTCGTACGACCTGGACGACGGGAACCTGACGATCCGGTCCGGCAACCTCCTCGCGTACCAGCCGACGCTGGCACTCAAGCAGTCGATCGTGCCGGGCTTCCTGACCTTGATCGGCACGGGCAAGTTCGTGGCCGCGTCCAACGGCCCGGTGGTCTTCATGGAACCGCCGCTGCGGGTCGATCCGCAGGCCCTGGTGGGCTGGGCGGACTGCCCCTCGCCGTGCCACCACTACGACCACGGCTATATGACGGGCGTGCTGGGCGGTCTCCGGTCGCTGACCGGGATCGGCGGGACCTCGGGTGAGGAACACCAGTTCGAGTTCGTCGGCGCGGGTACGGTGCTGCTCCAGTCGACCGAGGTCCTGATGGAAGAGCAGCCGACGGGGGCGACGCCGCAGCAGCCAGGGGTCCCGGGTGGCGGTGCGGGTCAACCTGGCGCCACCCCCCGTCTGCCCGGCCAGCTGGGGGACCTCCAGCGTCGCTTCGGTTTGTGAACGGTAGTCTGCGGAGTGTGACGTCGAACGCCTGCGCCCAGCGCTGGAGCCGGTTCCGGAACCGGCGCCCCGGGCCGGTTCTGAGCGTTGCACCACTTTACTTCGTCCGTCTTTCAACTTCTTAGGTAGAATCCACATATGGAGACCGAGACGGCCACCCGGTGGCTGAGCGACGCGGAGCAGTGCGCCTGGCGAACCCATCTGGACGTCAGCAGGCTGCTGATGCACCAGCTGGAGAAGGACCTCCAGCCGTTCGGCCTGACCAACAACGACTACGAGATCCTGGTGAACCTCTCGGAGTCGGAAGACCAGCGCATGCGGATGAGCGACCTGGCCACGGCCACACTGCAGTCCAAGAGCAGGCTCTCGCACCAGATCACCCGCATGGAAACGGCGGGGCTCGTCCGCCGGGAGAACTGCGAATCCGACCGGCGCGGTCTGTACGCGGTGCTCACGGAGACGGGCGCGGAGACGATGCAGAAGGTCGCGCCGCACCATGTCGCATCGGTACGCAAGCACTTCATGGACCTTTTGACGCCGGAGGCACTGGCGAACCTGCACGCGGCGCTGACGCCGGTCGCTGAGCACTTGCGGGGGCGGCGGGGCAAGCTGTAGCGCGCCCTGGGCGTGCGTGTGCGGGGCAAGCCGTTGCACGCGGCGCGGCTTGCGGCGAGCGCGCCGGGCAGGTCCTGCGGATCCGGGCGGGGCCGCGCCCACTTCCAGCCGCGTGGGCAGCGAGGCGATCGGGCTGCGCAGCCGCGGTCACCGCGGACCGCCCGCACGACGACCGCCACGGGGCCGACCACGGCGACGACCGATCAGAGCCCGTACCCCGAGACCACCTGCCCTGTGGCAAAGATCAGAAAGTTCATGTCGGCGCTCGCGATCAGCACCGGCTCGGTCTTCTTCCCGGGCCAGCCGGTGTAGCGCTTCCCGCTCCTGCTGTCGTTGTTCCCCTCCGCGTGCAGGTCGTACGCCTCCATCGACGTCTGTGTGGTGACAACGACCTGGTCACCCACCACATGGGGCGTGCCGTCGAAGCTGAGTGTGTCACCGCTGGTCCACTTCAGCCCGCCGTCGGCGAGACCGTACGCGTACATCTGATTCTCGGCGGTCACGACGACCGTGCCGTCGGCCGAGACGGCGGGCCGCCTGATGGCATGGATCCCTTCGGCGATCGTCCGCCCAACCCGCTGCGGGGAGTTCACATCGATGACGTTCAGGCCGGCGTCGGCCGTGCAGAGCAGCTCGTGCCCGGCGAGCACCGGTGAGCCGCACCGGTCTCCAGCGCTCTCGACGTGTCCGGTCGGCCGGCCGCTCGCGGCGTCCAGAACATCGAGGGAGCGGCCCACCACGACGACCCGGTCCCCGGCGGCGGCCAGCGTGATGTCGCCGCCGTCGACCGGGCGCGCCCACAGCTGCGCATGGTCGCCGGTGAGTCGACGGGCGTACAGCTTCCCCGCCGATGCGCCTTCGTCCTGGGTGACGTACAGCAGGACGCCGTCCTTCTCGATGGCGGTGGTGGTGCGCTGCCCGGCGGGAAGCGGCAGGCTCCACGCCTCGTGACCGTCCCGGACGCGGAACGCGACGAGGCGGTCACCCACGAAGGCATAGGCGGTGTCCTTCACGGCCCCACCCATCAGCGCCGTCCCCGCACGCGTCTTCCACAGCTGTGAGCCGTCCGCGGCATTCAGCGCGGTGACGCCTCCGGTTCCGGCGCAGACCAGCGCCGCACCGGTCAGCACACATCCCACTTCGCCGTCCGCAACTTTCGCGCTCCAGGGCTGCCAGTCAGCCGGCCGGAGCGAGCGGTCCGCGCCCGCGCTCCCGAAGTCTCCGGTGTGCCCCGCGTCCGCGGCGGGAACGACAACCGGTCCGGTCGGCCGATTCGCAGTGGGCGTGGCCGCGGACGCGCTCGGGCTCGTGCCGGTCGCCGCACCACCGCCGCTTCCGTCCGGCTTGAACAGACCGGGCAGGAGCACGATGCCCAGCACGAGGCATACGGCGACAGCGGCGACCGCCGCTCCCCTGCGCAGCCGCTTGCTCCGGGATGCACCCCCCGCCACGGTCGTGACCTCTGCGGGGGCGTATCCGGGGAAGGTCGGCGTGTGGGAAGGGGGCGCGGGCATCGGCCGGTCCGCCCACGCCGGTGGAGCCGCGTCGGCACAGGCGCGGGCATCCGCCTCGTGCGAGGCGAGCTGCGCCCGCACCCCGTCCGTCCACACGAAGGCCCCGGGCGTCGCTTCCCCCGGCTGCAACAGGGCGATCAGTTCCTGCGGAGTCGGCCGGTCGGCAGGACCGCTGCTGAGGCATCGCTCGATCACCGCACGCAACTGCGGTGGCACACCGGCCAGTTCGGCATCTCCCTGTGAGATCCGGAAGACCACGGCCGCCATGTCGGAGTCGTCGAACGGCCCCCGTCCGCTCGCCGCGAAGGCGAGGACCGCGCCGAGGCAGAACACATCGGACGCCGGTACGAGCGCCCGTGAGCCGTTGACGTGCTCGGGCGAGATGTAGCCCGGGCTGCCCACCACGACGCCGGTCCGGGTCAGCTGAGTGGCGTCGAAGGCCTGGGCGATCCCGAAGTCGATCACCTTCGGCCCGTGGGCGCCCAGCAGCACATTGCCGGGCTTGAGATCGCGGTGGAGTACGCGCACGGCGTGCATGTCGGCGAGCGCATGGGCAAGACCGGCGCCCAGCGCCCGTACCACCGGCTCCGGCAGCGGACCGCTGCGCGTGACCGCTTCGGCGAGCGAGGGACCGGGGACATATTCCGTCGCCAGCCAGGGCAGCCGGTCACCCGGGTCGCCGCCGACGAGGGCCGCGGTGTGCGGACTGCATACGAGCCCGGCGGCATCGATCTCGCGACGGAAACGGATGCGGAAGCCGTCGTCGAGGTCCAGATCGGCGCGGATGGTCTTCAGCGCGACCAGACGCCCGTCCTCGGGCACGACCGGCCTGGCCAGATACACCTCGCCCATGCCGCCAGCGCCCAGCAGCCCGAGCAGCTGGTACGGGCCGATCACCCGGCGTTGTCCGGCCGGAAGCGGCTCGATCACCGCGCACTCCACTTCACCCGGGGACGGCTCATTCGGGCAGCGGCACGGAGACCGCCACGCCCTGGTCGTAGATCACGTGCACCACGCCGCCGACCGGCAGGAGGACCGGGTCGAGCAGCTCCTTCTCGAAGTCCACGCCGTTCGTGACGGCGTCGTACGCCGACGCGACCGTCGGGCCCGGCGCCCCGTCGAGCACCGTCCGGCGGACCGCGCCCGGCCTGCCGTCCCTGCCGAGCGGCACGGTGTACAGCGCGGAGCTGTCCGCCCACACCACGCGGCCCGCCACGATCATGAGGTCGGAGGTGGGGTTCGAGCGGCCGCCCGGCGCCGACAGTTTCAGCGGGTACCGGCCGACGGCGCTCCCGTCCGCCCCGCCGACCACGATCATCTGCGGCTGGGTGGCACCGGCTTTGTCGGTGGCTTCGAGCGACTGCCGCCGCAAGGTCACGACGTTGTCGGCGACCGCGCCCAACAGTGTGTCGGCGACGGATTCCTTGGGCAGCCGGTATGCGTCAGGCTCGCCCAGCCCCGGTCCCTTCAAACGCAGAAGGGTCAGGTCGTCCCGGAAGTCGCCGCGTTCGCCGGCGGACACGTAGGTCGGGCAGAAGACCACGGATCCGCGCACTCTGACGGAGCCGCACCCGCTGTCGGGAATCCCGTCACCTGTGGTCTGCATCGTCCGTCCGGCGGCCGTGCCGAGCACTGTGCCGTCCTTGATCCGATAGGCCCTCACACCATCCGATGTCATGGCGTAGAGCGCCCCGCCCTGGGCGGCGAGCGGCCAGTAGTTGCGCTTCTCGAAAGAGGCCAGCTCCTTCTTGGCCAGCGGTGCGCGCCACTTCTCGGTCCCGGTCCGCAGGTCGTACGCCAGGAGCTCTGTGCCTTCGGGCAGTTGCAGCGACGCGACGAAGACCATGCCGTCGGCGACCAGCGGTTTGCTCTCCGGCGTATAGGCCCCACCGGCCCGCGCGTCCCAGCGGACCTTGCCGGTCCCGGCGTCCAGGACCTGCACCCGCTGCGCCGCGACGATCACGACGGTGTCGCCGGAAACGGCGGGACGGGTGGCGCCCGCGGGCATGAAGAACTGCCCGCGCGGCCCGTAGCCGGCGGACCGTCCGGTCTCCCCCGTGTCCCGGGACCACAAGTGCCTGCCGTCGGCCGCCGACAGCGCCTCATAGGTGCCGTCCACCATCCGGCACACGACCACGCGATTGCCCGCCGCGCAGCCCAGCGGAGCCTTGGTGAACTTCCCCCGCCAGGGCTTCCATCCCGCGGGACGGACCTGTCGGCCGTACGGAACCGTGCCCGAGCCGTCCAGTCCACCGTCCTCGTCCACTCCGGCGACCATGGTGACGGGCGCGGGCGAACTCCCCCCGGGAGACGCAATGTTGTTGTCACCGTCGTTGTTGCGCAGGGCCAGGATCGCACCTGTCGCCGCACCCGCGAGGACCAGTGCCACCAGAGCGGCCACCAGGGCGCGCCGCCGGGGCGGACCTCCGGCCCGGGGGAGCCCGGGGCCCTGGGTATGCGCGACATGCAGGCCGGGGGCGAAGTCGGTTCCCTGGGTGGGAAGTTGATGGATCATCGCCCGACTGCCCGTGGCCGCCTCGGTCGGCGTGTAGCCGGGCAGCAGCGGTCCGTCGAGGGCGCGGACCCGGGCCAGTTCCCTGCCGTACTCGGCGATGTGCTGGCGCACCGGCTCGGGCCACTGCCGCGCCGCGCCAGGGGCGAGCCGCTCGGCGAGTACGGCGGCGGTGGGGCGGTCGGCGGGGTCGGCGGCCAGGCAGTCGGCGAGTACGGCGCGCAGCGCGTCCGGTACGCCTTCGAGATCGGCCTCGACGTACTTGACCCGGTAGAGCACGGCGGCGACCGGCCCGTCGCCGAAGGGATCGCGGCCGGTGGCGGCGAAGCAGAGCACGGATGCGAGACAGAAGACGTCGGAGGCGAAGGTGACGCGCCCGCTGCCCGCCACGTGTTCCGGGGACATGAAGGAGGGGCTGCCGACCATCCGGCCGGTGGTGGTCAGCGGGGTGGCGTTGCCGTCCCGCGCGATCCCGAAGTCGATGACCCGCGGACCGTCCTCGGCGAGCATCACATTGCCGGGCTTCACGTCCCGGTGCACGACCCCGGCCGCATGGACGGCCGCGAGCGCGCGGGCGAGCCCGGCGCCGAGCATCCGCACCTCGCCCTCGTCCATCGCGCCGGCCCGGCGGACCGCGGCGGACAGGGTCGGCCCGGCCACGTATCCGGTGGCCAGCCAGGGCACTTCGGAGTCCGCGTCCCCGTCGAGCAGCGGGGCGAGGAAGGGGCTGGTGACGGATCGGGCGACCGCGATCTCGCGGCGGAAACGGTGACGGAAGCCGGGGTCCTGCGCCACGTCGCGGCGCACCGTCTTGAGGGCGACGGGATCCCGGCCGTCGCCCGCGTCTGCGAGGAAGACCTCTCCCATGCCGCCCGCGCCGAGCCGGGCCCGTATCTCGTACGGTCCGATCCGTCTGGGCGAGTCCTCACGCAGCGGCCCCAGCATGTGTCGCGTCCCCCCGGTGTGCATGACACGTGTGGTTCGTCATCCTGCCATGCGCCAGCCACGGCCCGCGCAGGGAGCAGCGGTGCGGACGCCTCACCCGAACGGCTGACGAGGGCGAGCGGGTGAGGGGCGGCCCGCACGCCGCCCCTCACCCCCCGGTACCTGCCTGTCAGGACTCGCCCGTGATCCCCGCCACCAGTTCGTCCGCCGCCGCGTACGGGTCCAGGCGGCCCGCCACGATGCGTTCGGCCAGGGCGCCGAGGCGGCGGTCGCCGTGCAGGTCGCCGATGCGTTCGCGGAGTCTGGTGACCGCGATCGTCTCGACCTCGCCGGCCGCGCGCGCCGTGCGGCGCTCGGTCAGGACGCCGTGCTCCTCCATCCACGCCCGGTGCTTCTCCAGTGCCTCGACGACCTCGTCGATGCCCTCACCCCGGGCGGCGACCGTCTTCACGATCGGCGGCCGCCAGTCGGCGGGGCCGCGGGACTCCCCGAGACCCAGCATGTGGTTGAGCTCCCGGGCGGTGGCGTCCGCGCCGTCCCGGTCGGCCTTGTTGACGACGTACACGTCGCCGATCTCCAGGATTCCGGCCTTCGCCGCCTGGATGCCGTCGCCCATGCCGGGCGCGAGGAGGACCACCGAGGTGTCGGCCTGGGAGGCGATCTCCACCTCCGACTGGCCGACGCCGACCGTCTCCACCAGGATCACGTCGCAGCCCGCCGCGTCCAGCACCCGGATCGCCTGCGGCGCCGACCAGGCGAGGCCGCCCAGATGGCCGCGGGTGGCCATGGAGCGGATGTAGACGCCGGGGTCGGAGGCGTGCTCCGACATCCGGACCCGGTCGCCGAGGAGCGCGCCGCCGGAGAACGGCGACGACGGGTCGACGGCGAGGACGCCGACCCGCTTTCCGGCCCGCCGGTACGCCGAGACGAGCGCCGAGGTCGAGGTCGACTTGCCGACACCCGGTGAACCGGTGAGCCCGACGACGTACGCGTTCCCGGCCAGCGGCGCGAGGGCCGCCATCACCTCGCGCAGCTGCGGCGACGCCCCCTCCACAAGGGAGATGAGCCGGGCCACGGCCCGCGGCCGGCCTTCACGGGCCTGCTCGACCAGGGTGGGAACGTCCACCATCACCGCTCCGTTCGGTTCGTTCTGTGCGTGCGTGCGTGACGAGGACTACTTGCCGGGGACGCGGATGATCAGCGCGTCGCCCTGACCGCCGCCACCGCACAGCGCCGCCGCGCCCGTGCCGCCGCCGCGCCGCTTCAGCTCCAGCGCCAGGTGCAGCACCACGCGGGCGCCGGACATCCCGATCGGGTGGCCGAGCGCGATGGCGCCGCCGTTGACGTTCACCTTTTCCGGGGAGACGCCGAGGTCCTTCATCGACTGGAGGGTGACGGCCGCGAACGCCTCGTTGATCTCGATGAGGTCGAGGTCCTCGACGCTCAGCCCGTCCTTCTTCAGCGCGTGCTTGATCGCGTTGGACGGCTGCGACTGGAGCGAGTTGTCCGGGCCCGCCACGTTGCCGTGGGCACCGATCTCGGCGATCCAGTCCAGGCCCAGCTCCTCGGCCTTGGCCTTGCTCATCACGACGACCGCGGCGGCGCCGTCGGAGATCTGCGAGGAGGTGCCCGCGGTGATCGTGCCGTCCTTGGCGAAGGCGGGCCGGAGCTTACCGAGGGCCTCGACGGTCGTCTCGGCGCGGATGCCCTCGTCCTTGGAGAAGAGGACCGGGTCGCCCTTGCGCTGCGGGATCTCGACCGGGGTGATCTCGGCCTCGAAGAGACCGTTCTTCTGGGCGGCGGCGGCGCGCTGGTGGGACAGGGCGCCGATCTCGTCCTGGTCGGCGCGGCGCAGGCCGAGGCGGGTGTTGTGCTTCTCGGTGGACTCGCCCATCGGGATGTTCTCGTAGGCGTCGGTCAGACCGTCGTACGCCATCGAGTCGAGCATCTCGATCGCGCCGTACTTGTAGCCCTCGCGGGACTTCGGGAGCAGGTGCGGGGCGTTGGTCATGGACTCCTGGCCGCCGGCGACGACGACGTCGAATTCACCCGCGCGGATCAGCTGGTCGGCCAGAGCGATCGCGTCGAGGCCGGAAAGGCAGACCTTGTTGACGGTGAGCGCGGGAACGCTCATCGGGATACCGGCCTTGACGGCGGCCTGGCGTGCCGGGATCTGCCCCGCCCCGGCCTGGAGCACCTGGCCCATGATCACGTACTCGACCTGGTCGCCGCCGATACCGGCCCGGTCCAGCGCGGCCTTGATGGCGAAGCCGCCGAGATCGGCTCCGGAGAAGCTCTTCAGGGAGCCGAGAAGACGGCCCATGGGCGTACGGGCGCCCGCGACGATCACTGAGGTGGTACCGGTCGTTCCAGACATGAGGCACGGCCCCTTGGATTAGATGTGAACGAGGGTTTACTCGAATGTACTGAGCGGTTCGCGGCCCGTCATCCAGCAGCGGGTGTGATCGCGCGCACGTTGCGTAACCATCGGTGGAGCGCTCCACTGTTGTCCATGCTGACGCGAATCGACCACATCGGAATCGCCTGTTTCGACCTCGACAAAACTGTCGAGTTCTACCGCGCTACCTACGGCTTCGAAGTCTTCCACTCCGAGGTCAACGAGGAGCAGGGCGTACGCGAGGCCATGCTCAAGATCAACGAGACGTCGGACGGCGGTGCCTCGTACCTCCAGCTCCTGGAACCCACCCGCGAGGACTCGGCCGTCGGAAAATGGCTGGCCAAGAACGGCGAGGGAGTCCACCACATCGCCTTCGGCACCGCAGACGTCGACGAGGACGCCGCGGACATCCGTTCCAAGGGGGTCAGGGTGCTGTACGACGAGCCCAGGACCGGGTCGATGGGGTCGCGGATCACCTTTCTGCACCCCAAGGACTGCCACGGCGTTCTCACCGAACTGGTCACGTCCGCAGCGGAGCACTGACCTCCGGATACCCGGCCCGGTAGAGTGGGCGGTTCCGGGCCGGGGCCGGGTCGGGGCCGCGCCGCGTCCCCAGCCGTTGATCTGTCACCATTCCCCGGGGGACCGTTCGTCGGCGAACGGTACTCGTTTGGAGAGTTGCGACCAGGGGACGGATGGGACCGCGCAGTGCGGGGCTACGAACGCCAGGAGAGCCACCGAGCTGAAGACGACCATCTCTCGCGGTTCGAAGCCAAGATGGATCGGCTGAGGACCGACCGGGAGAAGGCCGTCCAGCACGCCGAGGACCTCGGTTACCAGGTCGAGGTCTTGCGCGCCAAGCTGCACGAGGCTCGGCGCAATCTCGCGACCCGTCCCGCATACGACAGCGCGGACATCGGTTACCAGGCCGAACAACTGCTCCGTAATGCCCAGATCCAGGCTGAACAGCTGCGCACCGACGCCGAGCGCGAGCTCCGTGACGCCCGGGCACAGACGCAGCGGATCCTGCAGGAGCACGCCGAGCACCAGGCACGGCTGCAGGCCGAGCTGCACAACGAGGCCGTGCAGCGACGGCAGCGCCTCGACCAGGAGCTGGCGGAGCGCCGCCAGACCGTCGAGTCGCATGTCAACGAGAACGTCGCCTGGGCCGAGCAGCTCCGGGCCAGGACCGAGTCCCAGGCCCGCCGGCTGCTCGATGAGTCCCGGGCCGAGGCCGAGCAGTCCCTGACGGCCGCCCGCGCCGAGGCCGCCCGGCTCGCCGACGAGACCCGGCACCGGCTCGGCTCCGAGGCGGAGTCCGCCCGTTCCGAGGCCGAAGCAATCCTGCTGCGCGCCCGCAAGGACGCCGAGCGGCTGCTGAGCGCCGCGTCCAGCCAGGCGCAGGAGGCCACCAGCCACGCCGAACAGCTGCGTACGTCGACGACCGCGGAGACCGAGCAGACCCGGCAGCAGACCGCCGAGCTGAACCGGGCCGCCGAGCAGCGCTTGCAGGAGGCCGAGACACAGCTGCGCGAGGCCCGCCTGGAGGCGGAGAAGGTCCTCGCCGAGGCGAAGGATGCCGCGGTCAAGCGGCTGGCCGGCGCCGATTCGCAGAACGAGCAGCGCACCCGTACGGCCAAGTCGGAGATCGCCCGGCTGGTCGGCGAGGCCACGAAGGACGCCGAGGCGCTGAAGGCGGAAGCCGAGCAGGCGCTCGCCGACGCCCGCGCCGAGGCGGACCGGATCAAGTCCGAGGTGACCGAGAAGGCCCGCACGGCGGCCGTCGAGGACACCGCGGCCCAGCTCGCCAAGGCGGCCAGGACCGCCGAGGAGGTACTGACCAAGGCGTCCGAGGACGCACGGTCGACCACGAAGGCGGCGAGCGAGGAGGCCGACCGGATCCGCCGCGAGGCGGAGGCCGAGGCGGACCGGCTGCGCGGCGAGGCCGCCGAACAGGCTGACCAGCTCAAGGGCGCGGCCAAGGACGACACCGAGGAGTACCGGGCCAGGACCGTCGAGCTGCAGGAGGAGGCCCGCAGGCTGCGCGGCGAGGCCGAGCAACTGCGCTCCGAGGCGGTCGCCGAGGGCGAGCGGATCAGGGGCGAGGCCCGCCGGGAGGCCGTCCAGCAGATCGAGGAGGGCGCGAAGACCGCCGAGGAGCTGCTGTCCAAGGCGAAGGCGGACGCCGAGGAACTGCGGACCGCCGCGGGCACCGAGAGCGACCGGGTCCGTACCGAGGCCGTCGAGCGCGCCACGGCCCTGCGCACCCAGTCCGAGGAAGCGCTGGAGCGGGCCCGTGCCGAGGCCGACCGGCTGCGTACGGAGTCCGAGGAGCAGGCGGAGTCCACCACGGCCGCGGCCGAGCAGGCGGCGGCCGGGCTCCGGGAGGAGACCGAGCGTGCGGTCGCCGCCCGGCAGGCCGAGGCCGCCGACGAGCTGGCCCGGCTGCAGACCGAGGCCGGGACCCGGGTCGCCGCCGCCGAGCAGACGCTGGCGGACGCGCGCGGCGAGGCGGAGCGGATCCGCCGCGAGACGAACGAGGAGTCCGAGCGGCTGCGCGCGGAGGCCGCCGAGCGGCTGCGCGCCCTGCAGACACAGGCGGAGACCGAGGCCGAGCGGCTGCGCGACGAGGCCGCGGCGGACGCGTCGCAGTCGCGTGCCGAGGGCGAGTCCGTCGCCGTACGGCTGCGCAGCGAGGCGGCCGCCGAGGCGGAGCGCCTCAAGTCCGAGGCTCAGGACAGTGCCGACCGGGTACGGGCCGAGGCCGCGGCCGCCGCCGAACGCGTGGGCACCGAGGCCGCCGAGGCGCTGGCCGCCGCGCAGGAGGAGGCGAACCGGCGCCGCCGCGAGGCGGAGGAGACCCTCGACGCGGCGCGCACCGAGGCGAACCAGGAGCGCGAGCGTGCGCGCGAGCAGAGCGAGGAGCTGCTCGCCTCCGCCCGCAAGCGGGTCGAGGAGGCGCAGGCCGAGGCGCACCGCCTGGTCGAGGAGGCGGACGCGCGGGCGACCGAGATGGTCTCCGCGGCCGAGCAGAACGCCCAGCAGGTACGGGACTCGGTCTCCGGGCTCCAGGAGCAGGCCGAGGCGGAGATCGCCGGGCTGCGTTCCACCGCCGAGCATGTGGCGGAGCGGACGAAGGCCGAGGCGCAGGAGGAGGCGGACCGGGTCCGCGCCGATGCGCACGCGGAGCGGGAGCGGGCGAGCGAGGACGCGAGCCGGATCCGCCGGGAGGCGCAGGAGGAGTCCGAGGCCGCCAAGGCGATGGCCGAACGGACCGTCAGCGACGCGATCACCGAGTCGGAGCGGCTGCGCTCGGACACCGCGGAGTACAGCCAGCGGATGCGTACCGAGGCTTCGGACGCGCTGGCGTCGGCCGAGCAGGATGCCTCCCGCAGTCGTGCGGAGGCCCGCGAGGACGCCAACCGGATGCGTTCGGACGCCGCGGCGCAGGTCGACCGGCTCGTCGGCGAGGCGACGGGCGAGAGCGAGCGGATCCGTACGGAGGCGACAGAGCAGGCGACGACCCTCGTCAGCGACGCCACGGCCAGGGCCGACCAGCTCCTCGGCGAGGCGACCGACGAGGCGGAGCGGCTGCGCGCGGAGGCGGCGGCCACGGTCGCCTCGGCGCAGGAGCACGCGGCACACACCCGTGAGGAATCGGAGCGGGTGCGCACCGACGCGGAGGCGGCGGCCGAGCAGTTGCGCGGCGAGGCCCGCGCGGAGGCGGACCGGTTGCTCGACGAGGCGCGCGAGGCGGCGGCGAAGCGCCGTGCCGACGCCGCCGAGCAGGCCGACCAGCTCATGAACAAGGCCCAGGAGGAGGCGCTGCGCGCCGCCACCGAGGCCGAGGAGCAGGCCGACACGATGGTCGGCGCGGCCCGCAAGGAGGCCGTGCGGATCACCTCCGAGGCGACCGTCGAGGGCAACACCCTGGTGGAGCGGGCGCGTACGGACGCGGACGAGCTGCTGGTCGGTGCGCGCCGGGACGCCACGGCCATTCGGGAGCGGGTGGAGGAGCTCCGGGCTCGTACGGAGAGCGAGATCGAGCAGCTGCACGACCGGGCCCGGCAGGAGACCTCCGAGCAGATGAAGACGGCGGGCGAGCGCGTCGACAAGCTGATGAAGGCGGCGACCGAGCAGCGCGAGGAGGCCGCGGCGAAGGCGAAGGAGTTGCTGGCGGACGCGAATTCGGAGGCGAGCAAGGTCCGGATCGCCGCGGTGAAGCGGGCCGAGTCGCTGCTGAAGGAGGCCGAGCAGAAGAAGGCCAGCATGGTCCGCGAGGCCGAGAAGCTGCGGGCCGACGCCGAGGAGGAGGCGAAGCGGACGGTCGACGAGGGCCAGCGCGAGCTCGACCTCCTGGTGCGCCGGCGCAAGGACATCAACACGGAGATCTCCCGCGTCCAGGACGTACTGGAGGCATTGGAGTCCTTCGAGGCACCGACGGGCGGCGGAAAGAGTTCGGGTGGCGGGTCCACCGGCGTCAAAGCCGGAGCCTCGGCAGGCACTCGATCGAGTGGCAAGTCGTCCGGGGGGTAGTCGGCCGACCATGTCACGTGCTTCGACAAGAACGTTCAACCCTCCGAGTGGCAAGGGGTCCGGGGGGCAGCCACTCAAAAGGGGTGTCATTCTCCAGATCAAACGGGCATCCACTCGATGACACGCCGCCCGGGCCCCTAGGATTCCCTCTATCACCTCACCGGTCTTACTTCGACAGGAACCCCATGAGTGACCCTTCCTCCCCCTTCGGCTTCGAGCTCGTGCGGCGTGGTTACGACCGCGGTCAGGTGGATGACCGCATTACCAAGCTCGTCGCCGACCGTGATAGTGCTCTGACCCGCATCACGTCTCTGGAAAAGCGCATCGAGGAACTCCACCTCGAAACGCAGAACGCCCAGGCCCAGGTGAACGACGCGGAGCCGTCGTACGCGGGTCTCGGTGCGCGTGTGGAGAAGATTCTCCGCCTCGCCGAGGAGGAGGCGAAGGAGCTGCGCGAGGAAGCCCGTCGCGCCGCCGAGCAGCACCGCGAGCTCGCCGAGTCGGCCGCCCAGCAGGTGCGCAACGACGCCGAGTCGTTCGCCGCCGAGCGCAAGACGAAGGCCGAGGACGAGGGCGTCCGCATCGTCGAGAAGTCCAAGGGTGAGGCCAACGCGCTGCGTACCGAGGCCCAGAAGGACGCGGCGCAGAAGCGCGAGGAGGCCGACGCCCTCTTCGAGGAGACCCGCGCCAAGGCCGCCCAGGCCGCCGCGGACTTCGAGACCAACCTGGCCAAGCGCCGCGACCAGTCGGAGCGCGACCTCGCGTCCCGTCAGGCCAAGGCCGAGAAGCGCCTCGCCGAGATCGAGCACCGCGCCGAGCAGCTCCGCCTGGAGGCCGAGAAGCTCCGTACGGACGCCGAGCGCCGGGCGCGTCAGACCGTGGAGACCGCGCAGCGCCAGTCCGAGGACATCGTGGCCGACGCGAACGCCAAGGCCGACCGGATCCGCAGCGAATCGGAGCGCGAGCTGGCGGCGCTCACCAACCGCCGCGACTCCATCAACGCGCAGCTGACCAACGTCCGCGAGATGCTGGCGACGCTGACCGGTGCCGCGGTGGCCGCCGCGGGTTCGCCGGTGGACGACGAGCCCGTCACCCGTGGTGTCCCGGCTCAGCAGACCCGCTGACGCCTCGGTACCTCAGCTGTACCCTTTGCGCGCCCGGTTCCGCCCTCGTGGTGGCGCCGGGCGCGTGGCCGTTCTAGCGTGAACGCATGATCGAGCTTGATGGCCTCACCAAGCGCTTCGGCAACAAGGTTGCCGTCGACCACCTTTCATTCCAGGTCAGACCTGGAATGGTGACGGGTTTTCTGGGCCCGAACGGGGCGGGCAAGTCCACCACGATGCGGATGATGCTCGATCTCGACAACCCGACCAGCGGATCGGTACGGATCGACGGCAGGCACTACCGTGAGCTGTTGGAACCCCTGAAGCACATCGGTGCGCTGCTCGACGCCAAGTCGATGCACGGAGGACGCAGCGCGTACAACAATCTGCTCTGTCTCGCGCAGAGCAATCGCATCCCGGAGAGCCGCGTCCCGGAAGTCCTCGACACCGTCGGCCTGAGCGCGGTGGCGAAGAAGAAGTCGAAGTCGTTCTCCCTCGGAATGGGCCAGCGGCTCGGAATCGCGGCCGCGCTGCTCGGCGATCCCGAGATCCTGATGTTCGACGAGCCCGTCAACGGTCTGGACCCCGAGGGGATTCACTGGATCCGCAATCTGATGAAGACGCTCGCGGCGGAAGGCCGGACGATCTTCGTCTCCTCGCATCTGATGAGCGAAATGGCACTCACCGCGGACCATTTGATCGTCATCGGCCAGGGCCGGCTGCTCGCCGACACCTCGATGGCCGATTTCATCCACCAGAACTCGCGCAGTTACGTACGGATGCGCTCCCCGCAGCAGGAACGGCTGCGTGATGTGCTGCACGAGGCGGGCATCGTCGTGGTCGAATCGGGGAGCGGCGTGCTGGAGATCGACGGCGCCACCGGCGAACAGCTCGGCGAGCTGGCCGCGCAGCACCAGATCGTGCTGCATGAGCTGAGCTCCCAGCGGGCCTCACTGGAGGAGGCGTTCATGCAGATGACGGCGGACTCCGTGGAGTACCACGCCCATGCGGACCACGCCGGGTGGCCGCCACCGCCCGCGGGCCCCCGGTGGGGCGAGCAGTGGAACCAGCAGCACGACAGCTTCACGTCCGGCACCTCAGGCACCGGAAAGGGGGCGTGACGACGATGGCATCGGTACCCGCGGTCCTGACCTCCGAGTGGACCAAGATCCGTACGGTCTCCTCCACCACCTGGACTCTGATCTCCGCCTTCGCCGTCACCGCGGCGATGAGCGCGGCACTCTGCGCACTGATGAACTCCCAGTTCGACGAACTCCCCCTGGCGGAGCAGGCCACCTTCGACCCGACCCTCCTCAGTTTCTCCGGGATGGTCCTCGGTCAGCTCGCGATGGTCGTCTTCGGCGTCCTGGTGGTCAGCACGGAGTACAGCTCGGGCATGATCCGTACCTCGCTGGCGGCCGTGCCGCAGCGCGGTTCGTTCCTCTTCAGCAAGGTCCTGGTCGCCGGGGTGCTGTCGCTGCTGGTCGGGCTGGCCACCAGTTTCGCCACGTTCTTCCTCGGCCAGGCCCTCCTCGGTGACCATCGCACGGACATCGGTGCGGAGCATGTCCTGCGTGCGGTCTTCGGCGGCGGCATCTACATGGGACTCATCGCGATCTTCTCCATGGGTGTGGCGACGATGCTGCGCAGCTCGATGCTGTCGCTCGGCATCCTGATGCCGTTCTTCTTCCTCGTCTCACAGATCCTGTCGGCGGTCCCGGGCGCCAAGAACGTGGCCCGCTACTTCCCCGACCAGGCAGGCTCCAAGATCATGCAAGTGGTTCCGGCCGCCATGAACAGCGAGCCGGCGCCGTACGGGCCGTGGGGCGGGCTCGGCATTCTGGCCGCATGGGTGGCGGCCGCGCTGATCGGCGGGTACCTCGTGCTCAAGAAGCGGGACGCGTAGGCGGCAGGTCCGGCTCGGACTCGGTCAGTACCGAGTCGAAGCCCTCCCAGCCCTCCCACTGCCAGACGTCCCGCTCAGGGTCCGCCTTGAGCGGGACGAACCGGCCGAGCTCGAAGTCGCCGTGGGCCGCGTCCAGGTCGAACCACCGCTCGTCAGCCACCTCACTGCCGAGTCCCACCGCCCGCGCCGTCAGCCTCACCATGAGTTTGGCGTCCTCCGACGCGGACAGATCCTTGCCCTGAATCCTGGTCAGAGGCAGCTGCCCCACGGTGGAGTCCACCGGGATCCATACGGTGAAGGGCGCCCCTCGCTCCACGGCGAGCCACGAACGCTCGTCGGCCCGCTGCCCCTTCTCGTCCAGGACCTTGAGCCACTTCTTGTAGATGACACGGCTGCCGTCGAAAGGCGATGTCTCCAGGTAGCGCAGATGCACCCGGGCTCCCGCAGACCGACTTCCTGCCGTACCTCGACGCCTCCGGCGACCTGCGGTTCTACGACGACCTGCCGCCTCTCGGCGACTCGCTCCCTTGAACGGCTTGGCCGGAACCGTCAAAGCCTGGATATCCTCCTAACTCTTACGGGGGGCGTGCGGCCTGACGGCCTGGGCCCCGACGACAGATAAAAGTCGATGGGGCTGGAGCATGATCGAGGCAGTCGGCCTGACGAAGCGCTACGGCGCGAAGACGGCCGTATACAACCTTTCCTTCCAGGTGCGGCCCGGCGCCGTCACTGGATTCCTCGGTCCCAACGGGTCGGGCAAGTCCACCACGATGCGCATGATGCTCGGCCTGGACCAGCCGACGTCCGGCCATGTGACGATCGGCGGGCATCCCTTCCGGAGCCTGCCGAACGCGCCGCGCCAGGTGGGTGCGCTGCTGGACGCCAAGGCGGTGCACGGAGGCCGCAGCGCCCGTAACCACCTGCTCTCGCTGGCGCAGCTCGCGGGTATCCCGGCCGCCCGGGTCGACGAGGTGCTCGGCGTCGTGGGCCTGCAGGACGTCGCCAGGAAGCGGTCCAAGGGCTTCTCGCTCGGCATGGGGCAGCGGCTCGGGATCGCGACGGCGCTGCTGGGCGACCCGCAGGTGCTGCTCTTCGACGAGCCCGTCAACGGTCTCGACCCGGAGGGCATTCTCTGGGTCCGCAATCTGATGCGCATGCTGGCGTCCGAGGGCCGTACGGTCTTCGTTTCCAGCCATCTGATGAGCGAGATGGCGCTCACCGCCGATCATCTGATCGTGATCGGGCGCGGGCAACTGCTCGCCGATATGAGCGTCAAGGACTTCATCTCCGCCAACTCGGCCGATTTCGCACGGGTACGCGTCCCGGATGCGCAGTCCGAGCAGCGGGAGAAGCTTACCGCCGCGCTCACCGAGGCGGGCGGCCAGGTCATGTCGGAGCCGGATGGGGCCCTGCGGGTCACCGGGCTGCAACTGCCGCGGATCAGTGAGCTGGCGCACGGGGCGGATGTGCGGCTGTGGGAGCTCTCACCGCACCAGGCCTCACTGGAGGAGGCGTACATGCGGATGACGCAGGGCGCCGTGGACTACCGCTCGACGGTGGACCAGAAGGCCGGGCTGCAGCAGCCCGTGCCGGGCGGCGGATACGC
Organism: Streptomyces sp. NPDC051020; assembly: GCF_040683105.1. Lineage (NCBI taxonomy): Bacteria > Bacillati > Actinomycetota > Actinomycetes > Kitasatosporales > Streptomycetaceae > Streptomyces > Streptomyces sp. NPDC051020. The sequence continues at coordinate 125,887 of NZ_JBFBCG010000006.1, forward strand.
ACCGCCGCTGCCGACCGTCCCTGAGGTGCCGCAGCAGGGCTGGTACGCCCCGCCGCCGCCTGGACAGAACCCGTACACGGCACCCCCCGCGGCCGCCCCGGCCGTGCCCACGACCGCACCCGCCGCACCCGCAGCACCCGCAGCACCCGCAGCCGGCCCCGCAGACCTGACCAAGCGCGACACCAGCGAGGACGCCCGATGACAACGCCGCCGACCCCGCAGGCGCCCTACCAGCAGCAGGCGCAGCAGTACCCGCAGCAGAACTGGGCGCCCGCGCCCACCGATCTGTACACCTCGCCGATCCCGCAGCGCCGCGCCACCCTCGCCGACGCGCTCGCCTCCGAGTGGACCAAGATCCGCTCCGTGCGCTCCACGATGTGGACGCTCGGCGTCATGATCGTGCTGCTGCTCGGCATCGGAGTGCTGTCGGCCGTCGCCGTCAACACGTCCGGCCCCGAGCTCGGCGACACCAAGGTGCTCAGCCTCGGCTTCTTCGGGGTACTTCTCGGTTCGATCTGTGTGATCACGCTCGGCGTGATGACCATCGCCACCGAGTACGGCACCGGCATGATCCGTACGACACTGACGGCCTGCCCCAGCCGTGCCCGAGTGCTGAGCGCGAAGGCGATCGTCTTCTTCCTGCTCACCTTCACCATCACGACCGTGATGACCACGCTCGTCGCCGCGCTGCAGACCGCCATCCTGGACGGCGGTACCGCCAGTGGTGACGACTGGCTGCGCGCCACGGTCGGCGTCGGTCTCTACATCGCGGCCCTGGGACTGCTGTCGCTCGCGGTCGGCGCCCTCATCCGGCACTCCGCCGGCGCGATCACGATCATGATCGCGGTGGTACTGCTGCCGCTCGTGCTGGCCATGTTCATGTTCTCGCCGTCGCTCGCCGACGTGCAGCAGGCCCTGTTCAACTACTCGATCCCCAGCCAGCTCGGCGGGCTGTACGACGCCTCGGTCTCCGCGTCGGGGCCGTCCGGCTGGGAGCCACTGTGGATCATGCTGGGCGTCACGGCCGTGGCCATGGCCGGCGCCTACGCGGCGCTGGACCGGCGCGACGCCTGACCGGTCACCGGCCGGCAAAGCGTGCCGGGAGGGGCACTAGTAGCGCGGCGCGTTCCTGGACCGCTGCACCCTTGTGGTGCGGCGGTCCTTCGCGTTCCAGCACGCCTTGTGCCAGTGCCTGCGGTCGTCGACCCCGCCGTACTCGGACCAGGCGACGAGGTGCGGTACGCCGGACGGGATCTCCTGGTCGCAGCCGGGGCAGCGGTACCGCTTGCCCGCCGCGCTCGCGCCGCTCACCGGGCGCACCGACCACTGTTCGCCCTGCCACTCCTCGGCACGCCCGCCCCCGCCGTAGCGCTCCCCCGGCATACTCGCGCTGCCGGTGGGACTCTCGCCGCCTCGGGGACGGTTACGGCGCGGGGACACGTGACACCTCACGGGGCAGGCTGGGCAGTTCCCGTCAAGCGTAGGGCCATTCGGTCGAAGCAGGCGTCCGGTACGGCCCAGGACAGGACGGGTTACCGGAAAATCGCAACAACTTCGCCGCGGACCGTGCCCTTGGCACGTGTCAGGCGTTGTTGCCAGTAGGGGAGAGCCACGTCGGCCACAAGGAGGTAATGGGCGATGCGCGTGGGAACGTTCGTACTGGCAGCCCAGTTTCCCGGGCAGGGGCCGGGGGAAGCGCTGCATCGCGCGATCCGGTCCACCGAGGTCGCGGAGGAATCCGGGCTCGATTCGGTCTGGCTCGCAGAACATCATTTCGTGCCGTACGGGGTCTGCCCGTCCGCCGTCACGCTGGCCGCGCTGCTGCTCGGCCGCACCCGCAGGATCCGGGTCGGTACAGCGGTCAGCGTGCTGCCGAACCAGCATCCGGTGGCGCTCGGCGAACAGGCGGCGCTGCTCCAACTCACCAGTGGGGGCAGGTTCTCCCTCGGCGTGGGACGGGGCGGGCCCTGGGTGGACCTGGAGGTGTTCGGAGGGGGCCTGGAGGCGTACGAGAAGGGCTTCCCTGAGTCGTTGGACCTGCTGCTCGACTGGCTGCACAAACCACGCGTGGCGGGCAACGGGGAGCGATTCGGCTTCCGTGAGGTCGCGGTGGTCCCCCGGGCCGACGAGCTGCTCGACGAGAACGACGGGAATGGCTCGCAAGGGCCGGGCGGCCCCGAGGTGATCGTCGCGTGCACGTCGCCGAAGAGCGTGAAACTCGCCGCCGAGAACGGCCTGCCGATGCTCCTCGGAATGCACTGCGGCGACGAGGAGAAGGCCGAGATGGTCGCCCTGTGGGGTTCCACCGCGCTCGCCGCGGGCCGGTCGCCCGAGAGTGTCCGGGAAGCGGGCCATGTCTCCGCGGGCGTCGCCCAGATCGCGGACCGGTCCACGGAGGCCGTGGAGACACTCACGAAGGCGATGCCGGGGTGGCTGCGACAGGGATTGGACGCCCATGTGACGGTCGACGGCAGGCACCGCGTCATGCGCGACCCGGCCGCCTATACGGAGTTGCTCTGTGACCTTCATCCGGTGGGCCCGCCCCGGCTCGCCGCCGACCGGCTCGCCGCGACCGCCGAGCGGACGGGCATCACCAGGTTCGCGCTCCTGGTGGAGGGTTCGGGAGATCTGGCGGCCACGGAGGAGAACGTAGCGCGGCTGGGCACCGAGGTACTGCCACTACTGGCATGAACACCCGTAGGAGTACGGGGAGCTGCCGCCCCGGAGCCAGTTGCACCTCCTGCGGCCCGGAGCGGCAGCAGAAGCGTTCAGCAGTCCCGTAGTTCGGGCGACTGGTTGAGCAACTGACCCCTCACCGAAGTGAATCGGGCCAGCCGCTCGTCGACCGAGGCGTCCAGCGGGAACACCGCGACGCGGTGGCAGTTCTGGAATGCCAGGCGCACCCCGAAGTGCCGCTGCAGCGCACCGCGTATCGCATCACTCGCGAGCGCACGCAGCAGCTGACCACGTGCCTGCTCGTCCGGCGGAGGCGTCTGGTTGTCGGCGAAATCTCCGCCGTCGACCTTCAGCTGGGCCACCAGAGAGCTGATCATCTCCCATGCGTAGGGCAGGGAGGTCCGGACGCAGTCGACGAAGTCGGCTTCGTCGACCTCGCCTCGCTCGGCCTGTTCCAACAGCGCCGGTGAGACGTCGAGCGACATGGGTTCTCCTCTCGCGACCCCGGCGGACGGCCGGGGCCTTACGGGCAGGGAAGAGGGACGGCGACGCAGCGTACACGCGCGGCGACCTCATGCTTCCACGGTAAGGGCGCAGTCCGGGCCGCACCAGGAGATTGGGAACACAACCGGCCAATAACGAAGGTGCGCAAAGAGGGGCAAGCCCGAGGTCCCGAAGCGCTGTGGTGGGCGGTGGCGGTGGGGCGACAGAGGGGGAATCGCGCCGGGCACCCGTCGTCGAGTAGCGTTGCCGACCATGCGTCTCGTCATCGCCCGCTGCTCCGTGGACTACGCGGGCCGGCTCACGGCCCACCTGCCCTCCGCTCCCCGCCTCATCCTGGTGAAGGCGGACGGGAGCGTCTCCATCCATGCCGACGACAGGGCGTACAAACCCCTCAACTGGATGTCACCGCCCTGCACCCTGAAGGAGGGTGCCGACGACACCGAAGGCGTCTGGACCGTGGTGAACAAAGCGGGCGAAAAACTGATCATCACGATGGAGGAGATCCTCCATGACTCCTCGCACGAACTGGGCGTCGATCCGGGCCTCATCAAGGACGGCGTGGAAGCGCACCTGCAGGAACTCCTCGCCGACCGGATCGAGATCCTCGGCGAGGGCTACACGCTGATCCGCCGCGAATACCCCACCGCCATCGGCCCGGTCGACATCCTGTGCCGGGACGCGGACGGGAAGACCGTGGCCGTGGAGCTGAAGCGCCGCGGTGACATCGACGGCGTGGAGCAGCTGACCCGCTATCTGGAGCTGCTCAACCGCGATCCCCACCTCGCCCCGGTGAAGGGCATCTTTGCAGCGCAGGAAATCAAGCCGCAGGCCCGGGTACTGGCGACGGACCGCGGAATCGGCTGCGTGGTGCTCGATTACGACGCCATGCGCGGCATCGAGGACGACAAGCTCCGCTTGTTCTGACCACGCCCTCCGCACCACGGAAGGCCCCGGACCCGCGCTGTGCGGTCCGGGGCCTTCCACGTTTCCGCGGACGTGCGCTCAGCCTCAGGCCACGACCGGTTCCGGAGAGCTGCCGGACGCGCTCGCCGTCGTGGACGGGCCGCTCGCCGAGTCGGAGGTGTCCGGGGGTGTCGGATCCGTCGGGGTGTCGGCCGGGGTGGGGGTATCGGTCGGCTCCGTCTCCGTCGGGGTCGGAGTGGCCGTCTTGGTCGGCGTCTTCGTGGGTGTCCTGTCAGGCGACTTGGTGGGCGTGCCCGGGGAGCTGGGCCTCCCGCTCGTCGGCCGGCCCGGACTCGGGCTGTCGCTCGGCACGCTCGACTCCGAGGAGGGTGCGCCGCTGCCGCTCGGGGTGACCTGGCTGCCGGACGGTCCCGGCGCCCGGGACGAGCCGCTCGACGAGGCCCCGCCCGGTGTCGAGTCGTCCGCCGGCTCGTCGGCCGGGAGCCCGTTCTCGCTGTCGTCCTCGACCGCCGACTGCTCGGTCGAGACGCGTCGGCCGTCCTGGGCGTCGCTGCTGGGCATCATGCCGAGCGTCACCACGGTGCCGAGCACCGCGGCCAGCACGACGCCCGCGCCCGCCGCGACCAGATTGCGCCGGGCGCCGCCCAGCACCGCCTTGCGGCCGCCGAATCCACCGGTGCCGGATGCCGGGGCGGCCCGGGGTATCAGCGCGGTGTCGTCCTCGGACGTCCGCGGCAGCACCATCGGCCCGGCCGCAGGTATGCCGCCGAACGGCGACGCCGGCTCGTCGTACCGCGCGGCCGGCATCTCCTCGCCCGCCGGTGTGCGGCCGCCGGGCAATGCGCCGGAGCGGTCCGCGACCAGGGCGAGTGCCCGGCGTCCGGCCACCGCCCCGGACTTGTCGGCGAGCGCGCCGCGCATGCCGATCGAGGTCTCCAGTTCGGCCCTGGCCCGGTCCGGATTCCCGTTGCACAGTGCGAGAACGCCCAACTCGTGATGGAAGTAGGCCTCCTCCGCGACCTCACCGGCGATCCTGGCGGCCTCCTGGCCCAGCCGCAGGGTCTTCTCCCAGCCGCTCCAGTGCAGCCCGGCCGCGAAGGCGGGGGTGGCACTACGGGCCAGCAGCACGGCGGCGCTGGCCTGTCCGGCCCCGTCGCCGGGGACCAGCCGGGTCATGGCCGCGACGATCGCGTCGGCCTCGGCGACCGCCCGGGCGGCGGCGACCGAGGGGTGCCCAGCCCACCAGGCGTAGTGCTGGGCGGCAGTGCGGGCCCGGTCGTCCGCGTCCTCGCCGTACCCGGCGGCCTCCAGCTGGGCGACGACTCCGGGGGCCAGCCGGTAGCGGGAGCCGGCCGGCGAGAGCAGTCCGCAGCCGGCCAGCTCACCGAGTGCGGCATCGGCGTGGGTGTCCCCCACGAGCGCCGGCAGATGCGCCTGGTGCGGCACCTCGCCGCCGAGCGCGACCGCGAAGTGCAGGGCGTCGCGTGCCGGGCCGCTCAGCCGGGAGGCGAGCAGTGCGGCGGGGGCCGCGCCCTCGCCGAGGCTGGGCAGCGGTACGCCCTGCCCCTCGGCGTCGGCGCCCTTCGCGAAGATGTCGTCGACGGGCCGGCCCTCGTCGTGCGCGGTCGGGTCGGTGCGCAGCATGTCGCGCTGGCGCAGCAGGGCTCCCGCCTGGACGAAGCGCAGCGGCAGCCCCTCGGACTCGAACCAGAGGTCACCCGCCCAGTTCGCCTCCTCGTCGGTGAGCGGCCGCTCGACGACGTGTTCCAGCAGCTCGACGGAGGCGCTGCGGCCCAGTCCTGCGAGGAAGACCTCGTCGAGGTGCGCGTCGGCGGCGGGCGCCGGGGCGTCGGGGGTCGTGGCGAACAGGAAGGCGCACTCGGGCGTCGCGTCGAGCAGCTCGTCCAGCGCGGCCCCGCCGAACTCCAGGTCGTCGAGGACGACGACGGCGCCGATGGACCGGAGCTTCTCGAGAAGTACGGCGCGGTCGGGGCGGAGCAGCGGTGCGTCGTAGACCGCCTCGAAGAGCCCGTACAGGAGGTCCGTGACGGTGCGCTTGAGGCCGGAGAGCCGGACGACTCCGTCCGGTGCGAGGTCCGCGCAGTCGGCGGCGACGGCGCTCAGCAGCGCCGTGCGGCCGGATCCGGCCGGCCCCGTGAGCCGTACCGAGCGGCCGCGCGCCAGCAGGCGCACCAGCCGCTCACGCTCTTCCTGCCGCTCCAGGAGCGGCAGTTGGGGGGCGGGCGGACCCGGTGGTACGGGCGGTGCGGCGGCACGCTCGCGGTCGGCGCGCTCGGCGGCGTTGCGGCGGACCGGCACGGGGGGCTGCTCCCCCGGCGGGCAGAGCTCGACCTCGCTGCCGTCGACCGGGTTGACGGTGAGCAGGAAGTCGCCGGAGACGACCTGCACGACACGTGCCTGCTGCATCGTCTGCTGGCCGAAATCGCTGGTCAGCGGCGCGCGGGGCTGCAATCGCCGTCCGCTTTCCTCGCCGTGGCCATCATTGCCCTGGCCGAAATCTTCCGGCCCCCGGTGTATCGGGTCCATCGCCAAAATCCCCCAGACGCGTCGCGCGGTTGCCCCTCCCGGCCTCGCACGCACCGCTGTCGCTTCTGGTCCGGTGTCCGCCCCATGGGTTCCGTCATTCGGGGGACGGCCGAACCCTAGACCGTCGCCCGGTATCCACACACCATCGGGGTGACACGCTGCCCCGGACGTCATGGTCTCGTGAGGATTGTGCGTGTTCGGATGAACGCCCTCTACACCCGCGGCAGGGAGTCTGCGGCGATTCCGCCCTCGATGGCCAGAATGCGGTGCAGTCGGGTCGCCACCAGCAGGCGCTGCATCTGCGGTGGCACTCCACGGAGCACCAGCCGCCGCCCGGCCCGCCCGGCCCTCCGGTGTGCGCCCATGATGACGCCCAGTCCGGTGGCGTCCCAGGAGTCCAGCTCGGTCAGGTCGAGCACCAGGTCGCCGGCTCCGTCGTCGAGGGCGGAGTGCAGGACCGTACGGGCGTCCGCCGCGCTCCGGACGTCGAGGCGGCCCCCGACGACCAGCTCGGTGTGGTCGCCCCTGATGTGCATATGCGCTCCCGGAAATACTCCATGGACGGTCCGTCTGCCTGTTCCTGCCCCTGCTCCGTCTCTGCCACAACTGACTGTGCCGGCCACAGGGAAGTTGCCGTCTGTAAGCGAACCGATACCGAATTCACTCCGTGGAGTGACATCGGCCCGCTGAAGGTCCACTGCAGCCGGGAGCCTCCCCCGGCTCCCCCGGGCCTGATCGACGGCAGATCAGGCACCCGGGGGCCGAATGCGATCAGTAGGTGTAGAAGCCCTGCCCGCTCTTGCGGCCGATGTCACCTGCATCGACCATCCGGCGCATCAGCTCCGGTGCCGCGAACTTCTCGTCCTGCGACTCGGTGTAGATGTTGGAGGTGGCGTGCAGCAGGATGTCGACGCCGGTCAGGTCCGCCGTCGCGAGGGGGCCCATGGCGTGACCGAAGCCCAGCTTGCAGGCGGTGTCGATGTCCTCGGCCGAGGCAACACCCGACTCGTACAGCTTGGCGGCCTCGACGACGAGCGCCGAGATCAGCCGGGTGGTGACGAAGCCGGCGACGTCACGGTTGACCACGATGCAGGTCTTGCCGACGGACTCGGCGAACTCGCGCGCGGTGGCGAGGGCTTCGTCGCTGGTCTTGTAGCCGCGTACGAGCTCGCACAGCTGCATCATCGGGACCGGTGAGAAGAAGTGCACACCAACGACGCGCTCCGGGCGCTCCGTGACAGCCGCGATCTTGGTGATCGGGATGGCGGAGGTGTTGGAGGCGAGGACGGCGTCGTCCCGCACGATCTTGTCGAGGGCGCGGAAGATCTCATGCTTGACCTCGAGCTTCTCGAAGACGGCCTCGACGACGACGTCCGCGTCGGCGACGGCGTCGAGATCGGTGGTCGTGGTGATGCGGGCCAGCGCGGCGTCCGCGTCGGCCGCCTCCAGCTTCCCCTTGGAGACGAACTTGTCGTACGAGGCCTTGATGCCGTCGCGACCACGGGTCAGGGCCGCGTCGGTGACATCGCGCAGCACGACGTCCCAGCCCGCCTGGGCGGAGACCTGCGCGATACCGGACCCCATGAGTCCGGCCCCGATGACGGCGAGCTTCCTGGCCACGTTCGCACCCCTTTGCGTTCGGCCCCGACGGCCGTCGTCCGCGACGACGGTCCGGACGGATTCTTAACGGTTGTTCACATGCTCTCCGGCGGAGATTAGTACCCGTGAGGCGCGCTGGGGCGGCGAAGAGATGCGCGTCACGTCTCACATGACGGACATCACACCGGGACGCGTCATTCGGCAGCGCGTCGCGCGTAGTTGAGCACCTTGTCCCCGAGCACGTCCTCCATCTCGTCGAGGAGGACGAGGGCTTCGCGGGACACCTCGGCGGGCTTGCGGCCGGCGACCATCTCGCGGCTGATGTGGCCGAGCAGGGTGGAGTGGACCCAGGAGAGCTGACCGGCCACCAGCAGCGGCAGCGGGTCGCCGGAGCCGGTGCCCGCCTCCTCGCGCAGGGTCGTCTCCAGGTGGACGAGCGCGTCCTGCTGGACGTACCAGAGGCGGGCCTTGAGGCTGTCGGCCTCGTGGACCACCCGCATGAAGCGCTCGTACCCCTCGACCAGGCCGACTGTCGGCGAGACGCCTTCGACCTGGATGCGCAGTTCACGCAGGACGGCGTCGGCGGCGGACTCGCCCCGGCCGCGGCCGCGCACGTACCGCGAGAGGCGGCCGACGACATCGCTGCCGCGGTCGAGAAACAGGTCCTCCTTGGTGGGGAAGTAGTTGTAGACCGTGTTCGGTGAGACGTCCGCGGCCTGCGCGATCTCAGCGATGGTGACCGCGTCGAAGCCACGCTCCAGGAAGAGGGCGGTGGCCACGTCCGAGAGGTGCTGTCGGGTCTGCCGCTTCTTCCGCTCCCTGAGTCCCTCTGCCATAGCACCATCCTAGTTTCGCTGGCCTCAGTTAATTTTTGGCGTCATTGCAATTTTTCATGGACTCTGTTTTCCGGTGCCATGGTCAGTCATCACCGCAGCCGGGCTCGCCCGGACCTTCGCGACCGGACACGTCCCCGGTCACGGCACTAGGCTCGGCCGCATGGTCAATCTGACGCGCATCTACACCCGTACCGGCGACCAGGGCACGACCGCCCTCGGCGACATGAGCCGCACCGCCAAGACCGATCTGCGGATCTCGGCGTACGCCGACACCAATGAGGCCAATGCCGTCATCGGTACGGCGATCGCGCTCGGGCAGCTGCCGGAGGAGCTCGTGAAGGTCCTCGTCCGGGTGCAGAACGACCTGTTCGACGTGGGTGCGGATCTGTCGACGCCGGTCGTCGAGGAACCGAAGTACCCCCCGCTGCGGGTCGAGCAGCACTACGTCGACCGGCTGGAGGCGGACTGCGACCACTTCCTGGAGCAGCTGGAGAAGCTGCGGTCCTTCATCCTGCCGGGCGGTACGCCGGGGGCGGCGCTGCTGCACCAGGCGTGCACGGTGGTCCGGCGGGCCGAGCGGTCCACCTGGGCGGCGCTGGAGGTGCACGGCGAGGTGATGAACGCGCTGACCGCGACGTACCTCAACCGCCTCTCCGACCTCCTGTTCATCCTCGCGAGGACGGCGAACAAGGAAGTCGGCGACGTGCTGTGGGTACCGGGCGGCGAGCGGTAGGCCGGGGTCCCTTCGTCCCGTCCGGCGTGCGAGGACAGCGTCGGCCGGACGGGACCGGCCCCTACCGCTCCGCCGTAGAGGCCGCGCACGCAGGTGGGGCGGCGTCGCGTGCCGATGGGCGGCGCCCGGCGGCGTTGTCGTCGGTCGACGACTCCCCCATAGCCCGAAAGGCATGGGAGGAGCCCCCTCCGCGTCGCCTCCCTCCTCCGCCTTGCCAGCCTTGCCCCTCGCCCCGCCCCTTCCTCCACCCCACCTACGTGCGCGGCCTCTTCGCCCGCTTCGGGAACACCGTGTAGCTCACGGCGATGATCAGGTTGATCCCGATCACGAAGAGCATCGTCTGCTGCCAGGACCGCAGCGATCCCACATCCCCGTCCCCGCCCACGTACCAGATCGCCCCTTCCAACAGCGCCAGCGCGGTCGTCGCCGCGAGCACCCACCGCCCTGCGACCCGCCACTCGTGGACCGCCCTCGGCATTCCGTACTTCGGCGGTTTCACCGGCGGCGGGCCGCCTGCGAACCGGTGGGCGACGCGGGCGTCGACCCACGCGATGGTCGAGTGGCCGAGTCCGACGGTGAAGCCGATGTACACCGCGGCCAGTCCGTGCTTCCAGTCCGGCTCGGCACCGTTCTTCAGGTCGATGGCCGTCACCACCAGCAGCGCGAGCTCCAGCAGCGGCTCGCACAGCAGCAGTGCGGCCCCGAGCCTCGGCTTCTTCGCCAGGTACCGCATCGCGAGTCCCGCGGCCAGCAGCACCCAGAAAGCGATCTCGCAGAACACGATCAGCGTGACGATCACGGCACTTCTCCTCCCGTTCCCCCTCATCCTGCTCGATCCACCTGCGCGCTTCGTCGTCGCCAGTGACGAGCCGCGACTGCATCCTTCTATGTAGTCGCGTATCGCCCCGGGTAGGGAGGCCCGCCGCGCGACGGCCGTGTTGGATGGGGGCATGCTCCTGCCTGCCCGCCCGCACCGCCACGACGTACTCATCGCGGTCATCGGGCTGTTCAGCGGTGCCTCGCTGACGGCCGTCGGTCTGGCCACGCAGACCGGCCGGCTCCTCGACTCCCCATGGGCCACCCTGCCGCCGCTCGCGGTGATGGCGTCGCTGGAGCTGCTGCGCAGATCGGCGCCCCAGACGGCGCTGGTCATCGGCACGCTCACGCTGGTGGCCGATCAGTTCACGCCGGGGAACCTGGCGACCGTGCTGATGTTCACGGACCTTGTGTACGCGGCGGTGGTGTACGGGTCCCCGGCCGCCGCCCGCCGCATCCCGGTGACGACGTTCCTCATCACGGTCGCGGTCACGATCGGGTTCCTGGCCTGGTTCCGCAGCCCCGAGGCGCTGCTCGTCGGCATCGTCTCCGGCCTGGTCTCGTTCGGGCCCGCGATCACCGGAGTCAGCGTGCGGAACCACCGGGACGCCGCGGAGACCGCCCGACTGCGCGCCGAACAGACGGCGCTGCTGGCCGAGATGGACCGGGCGCAGGCGGTGACCGCCGAACGCGCCCGGATGGCCCGTGAACTGCACGACATGGTCGCCAACCATCTCTCCGCGATCGCCATCCACTCCACCGCGGCGCTCTCCATCGACGAGCCCTCGACAACCCGGGACGCGCTCGGCGTCATCCGGCAGAACAGCGTCGAAGGGCTGGCCGAGATGCGACGGATGATCGGGCTGCTCCGTACCGGGAGCAAGGGGGCGGAACCGAGCATCGCGCCGACCCTGGCCGCCCTGGACACACTGATCGAGCAGACCCGCACGGTCGCCGCGTCGAGCGGACTGACCTGCACCCTTGAGGACACTCGCGGTGAGCAGAAGGCGCTGCCGGCACCGGTCGAGCTGGCCGCGTACCGGATCGTCCAGGAGTCGCTGACGAACGCGCTCAAGCATGCCGCGCCGGGCCCGGTGGGGGTGCGGCTCGGGCGGGCCGGACAGCTGCTGACGGTGGAGGTCACGAGCGTGTTCGGGGACCACCCGGGGCCGCGCGCACCGGGGTCGGGGGCAGGCCTCGTCGGAATGCAGGAGCGGGTCGCGCTGCTGGGCGGCGAGATCGCGGCGGGACCCGTCACCCCTGGGGACGGGCCGAGGATATGGCGGGTGCGGGCCGAACTGCCCGTCGACGAAAGGACGGTGAAGGGATGACGATCCGGGTACTGGTGGCGGAGGACCAGTCGGCCGTGCGGGCGGGGCTGGTCCTGATTCTGCGCAGCGCGCCCGATGTCGAGGTGGTCGGGGAGGCGCCGGACGGTGAGGCGGCGGTGCGGCTGGCCCGTGAACTGCGCCCGGATCTGGTGCTGATGGATGTGTCGATGCCCCGGCTGGACGGGGTGTCGGCGACGCGGCAGGTGGTGGCGGAGGGGCTGGCCGATGTGCTGGTGCTGACGACGTTCGATCTGGACGAGTACGTCTTCGGGGCCCTGCGGGCGGGCGCTGCGGGTTTTCTGCTGAAGAACACCGAGGCGCGTGAACTGCTCGAAGCGGTACGTACGGTGGCGCGCGGCGAGGGCATGATCGCCCCGGCCGTGACGCGCCGGCTGATCGCGGAGTTCGCCGCGACCGCCCCGGCGCGAGCGGCCGGCTCACCCGATCCTGCGGTCCTCGACGCACTGACGCGACGCGAGCGCGAGGTGCTGGGATGCCTGGGCCAGGGGCTGTCGAACGCCGAGATCGCGGTGCGGCTCTCGATGGCGGAGGCGACGGTGAAGACGCACGTCAGCCGCTTGCTGGGGAAGCTGGATCTACGCAGCCGGGTCCAGGCAGCAGTGCTGGCACAGGAGTTGGGGATGTGAGGTCGCGAAGCGATCCATGGTCCAGACCTCTTGACGATTGGTCCAGACCTTCCTAATCTCACCGAGCACACTGCGGTGAGCACGCCATGACAAGGCGGGCTCAGGGCGGCGCAGGGTTTGCAGTCCACGGACCACCGTTCCTAGCCAGTGTGCATGAGTGAGTCCTGGACCCACTGCTGCGTACTGGGCGCATCCCGAACGGTGTTGGATGCGCTGGGTTCCCGCTTTCGCTTCCCGCTCGGCGCCGGCCCTCCAGGGGGCCGGTCCGTGGCGGGTGGGCGGGTTCCTTCACGTCCCCGGTCACCTGACCCGGCCTGGACGGTCCGATGCCCCGCACGATCGCTCCGGTCGTGTGGGGGCGGTGCCGTCCTTCCCCAAGCTCTCAACTCCGTTCGAGCAGGGGATACCCCATCCCGGATCGGGTGCCCGAGGGCGCGTCGTCCGATCGCAATACCGGCGGCATCGTGACGAGACATGGTGCGGTGGGGGGTGACCAGCGGTTTCTGCCAGTGCTGGGCACCCCACTGGGAGGTGTAGGCGGGATCGACTGCGACAATGCTCAGGCCCTGTTCGGCGGCCATCGACACCAGCCGGGCCTTCAGTTTCCCGGTCGGGATGCCGGAGATGAGCTGCCGGAACCGCTTCCGGCGGCCGTGCTTCTCGCGGGTCTTCTCGGCGGTGAAGTCGAGGTCTTCGATGCCGATCGCCGCGACCCCGACACGCCTCGCCCAGTTGATCAACCGGGTCAGGGCGTGGCGGATCTGTGCGTCGCGGTGATCGGTTGTGCCGGACAGGTCGTAGGGGAAGCGGCGCGGGTCTCCGATGGGGTTGCCGTGCTGGTCGAGGTGGTAGGCGGCGAAGTGGTCGGCGTTGGTGTCGACGCCGATCATGCCCCGGGCACGGGCGGCCTCCAGCGGGATGGTCTTCACGACGGGGCGTTGCCAGGATGCGGTGAGGTACCAGCGGCCACGGTCCACGTCGAGGTGGATGCGGTAGGCGACGGCCCGGTTCGCGGTGATGCGGTCGGCCCACTCCGCACCCCGGTGCGCAAACGCCACGGTGGAGGTGAGGATGTACCGGCCGTGCCCGGCGTTGGCCAGGTGCGCGAGCGGAGCAGGCAGCTTGATGCTCACCTCGCCGTCCGGGTGACACGGATCGTCTCGTTCCCGAACCGCTTCCCCGACTCACCATCAGCGGCAAGAAACCAGCGCCCCGCCTCCCACCGTTCCCGCCACTGGCCTTCGGTGAGCTCGGCTTGGGCGAGATGCTGGCGGGTGTTGAGCAGACGTCTGCCGCCCCGCACCACCCGCACGCGTCCGGTCTGTCGGTCACGGACCGCGGCGGCGTGCCGCGCCTCCAGTGCCGCGAGGCGTCGGGACTTGCGGAACCACTCGCCCTTCGAGCGGTAGCCGCCCGCGGCCCGCTTCGTTCCACGCTTGCCGATCGGGAGGGACAGACGCTGCCGCAGCGTCCTGATCCCCGCCTCCAGCGTCTGGATGTGCGCTGCCTGGCAACGCCGGGCCAGCGCCCACTGATCATGCGTGGCCTTGGTGATCGCACCCGCGATCCGCGACGACGACAGCGGCGTCAGCTCCCGCTTACGCGATGCCCAGGTGTCCGCGCTGTGCTCCACCTCATCCGCGCAACGTGCCTTGAGGTCACGCGAAGCCAGACGGCCCTGGTGCTCACCAACCCAGCGGAGGACTTCCTCGTCCCGGGGAGTGAGACGCTTGAGACGGTCCCGGACGGCCACCCCGCAAGGCCCCGGCACCACGAAGGGTGCCGCCAACTCCCGCACACCATCCACCATGTCACCCCCTCCCGCAAGGCCGGACGCCTGCCACCCAGCCCAACGAGCAGCAGCCGTCAAAGGTCACCCATTCGACCCCAGAACCCCCGTTCCCGCCCGCGCGAACCCGCTGACGGGACTCACTCCCGCTCGCTACAACTCACGTCAACGCAGCAAAACCAACAGCAGCTCGCAACCCCTACGATCCCCTGCGGGATCAGCGCACGACCCCGGAAAGCAGCCGGGGAGACAGGTCCGCTCCCTGTCTCCCCGGTTTTCGCTGTGCCGTGCTGCTGTCCGTGCCGCGCCTGCCGTTACAGCTCCTCAGGCGACGTTCACCCTGCCCCGGACATCGCCCGGGGGCCCCTTCGAGCGAGGCCCGTCTCAAGCAACATTGACTCGCTGGCCGGGCGGAGCCGCCTCCAGCCAGGCGAGGAAACCGGTCAGGGCGTCCTCGCTCATCGCCAGCTCCAGGCGCGTCTCCCGGTGGAGACAGCCGAGCACGACGGCGTCGGAGAGCAGCGCAAGCTCCTCCTCGCCCTCGGGCAGCCGTCGGTCGATCACCTCGATCGCGGAACGCTCAAGGATCCGGCGGGGCCGGGGAGCGTACGAGAAGACTCGGAACCAGTCGATACGGTCACCGCTGTAGCGCGCAACGCCGTACACCCAGCCCTTGCCCGAGAGGTCGGGCTCGGCCGACACGTTCCACCGCACGCTGCAGTCGAAGGTCCCACCGGAGCGCTGGATCAGCCGCCGGCGCAGACCGAAGACGAAGAGACCCACCGCAACCAGTACGACGACCAGGCCGCACACCCACAAAGCGAGGACCATCTCCACCGACCTCCTCGCATCGTCGAGTAACGGATACCACCCGGACTGCACTTGCAACTGCACCTGCATCGCCTCAGCCGCGGCACGGTCTGGAGAGTTCCAGCTCGGGCCGCGGCTGAGGGTAAAGACATTCGGCGGGGTGCCTAACGCACCGCCACCGCGCGGATTCGCACATCGGCGCGACGCTCGGCGGCGCCGTCCGCGTCCGACTTCGCACGCTCCAGCGCACGCTCGGCGCGCTCGACATCGATCTCGTCCGCCAGCTCGGCGATCTCCGCCAGCAGCGAAAGCTTGTCGTCCGCGAACGAGAGGAAACCGCCGTGCACAGCCGCGACTACGGTTGTGCCCTCGCTCGTACGGATCGTCACCGGGCCCGACTCCAGCACACCGAGAAGCGGCTGGTGACCGGGCATGACGCCGATGTCGCCGGACGTGGTACGCGCGACGACCAGGGTGGCCTCGCCGGACCAGACACTGCGGTCCGCGGCGACCAGCTCGACGTGCAGCTCAGCAGCCAAGAGTGGCTCCTCGGGTCACCACCCGGCCGTTGGAGCCGGGTGTTGGGTCAATTCTACGGGGCGTGGTGAGGGGGACGGGACGCACCCGCCCCCCTCGGTGAGCCATGGGCTCAGGAGACGCCGAGCTCCTTGGCGTTGGCCTTGAGGTCCTCAATGCCACCGCACATGAAGAACGCCTGCTCCGGGAAGTGGTCGTACTCACCGTCGCAGATCGCGTTGAACGCGGCGATCGACTCCTCGAGCGGCACGTCCGAACCGTCCACGCCGGTGAACTGCTTGGCGACGTGGGTGTTCTGCGACAGGAAGCGCTCGACACGACGGGCACGGTGGACAACGAGCTTGTCCTCCTCGCCCAGCTCGTCGATACCGAGGATCGCGATGATGTCCTGGAGGTCCTTGTACTTCTGGAGGATCCCCTTGACACGCATGGCCGCCGCGTAGTGGTCCTGCGCGATGTAGCGCGGGTCCAGGATCCGGGACGTGGAGTCCAGCGGGTCCACGGCCGGGTAGATGCCCTTCTCGGAGATCGGACGGGAGAGAACCGTCGTCGCGTCGAGGTGGGCGAAGGTGGTGGCCGGGGCCGGGTCGGTCAGGTCGTCCGCGGGGACGTAGATCGCCTGCATCGAGGTGATCGAGTGACCACGGGTCGACGTGATGCGCTCCTGCAGCAGACCCATCTCGTCGGCCAGGTTCGGCTGGTAACCCACTGCGGACGGCATACGGCCGAGCAGCGTGGAGACCTCGGAGCCGGCCTGGGTGTACCGGAAGATGTTGTCGATGAAGAAGAGCACGTCCTGCTTCTGCACATCGCGGAAGTACTCCGCCATGGTCAGACCGGCCAGCGCGACACGCAGACGGGTGCCCGGGGGCTCGTCCATCTGACCGAAGACAAGGGCGGTCTTGTCGATGACGCCCGAGTCCTGCATCTCCTCGATGAGGTCGTTGCCCTCACGGGTACGCTCACCGACGCCCGCGAACACCGACACACCGTCGTGGTTGTTGGCGACGCGGTAGATCATTTCCTGGATCAGAACGGTCTTGCCGACACCGGCACCACCGAACAGACCGATCTTTCCACCCTTGACGTACGGGGTGAGAAGGTCGATGACCTTGACGCCGGTCTCGAACATCTCGGTCTTCGACTCGAGCTGGTCGAAGTTGGGCGCCTTGCGGTGGATCGGCCAGCGCTCGGTGACCTCGGCCTCGGCCTCGGGCTTGTTCAGGATCTCACCGAGGGTGTTGAACACCTTGCCCTTGGTGATCTCGCCGACCGGGACCGTGATGCCGGTGCCCGTGTCGGTCACCGGAGCCTGGCGGACCAGACCGTCGGTGGGCTGCATCGAGATCGCGCGGACCACGCCGTCGCCGAGGTGCTGGGCGACCTCGAGCGTCAGCTTCTTGAGCTTGCCGTCCTCGGCCGGGTCGGCCACCTGGACGGTCAGCGCGTTGTAGATCTCCGGCATCGCGTCGACGGGGAACTCCACGTCGACGACCGGGCCGATGACCCGGGCGACGCGGCCCGTGGCGACGGCCGTCTCAACTGTGGTCGTCATTACTTGTCACTCCCCGCGGTCGCGTCGGCCAGCGCACTGGCACCACCGACGATCTCGCTGATTTCCTGGGTGATTTCGGCCTGGCGGGCCGCGTTGGCAAGCCGTGAGAGGCTCTTGATGAGCTCTCCGGCGTTGTCGGTGGCCGACTTCATCGCGCGGCGGCGGGCAGCGTGCTCGGAAGCAGCGGCCTGCAGCAGTGCGTTGTAGATCCGGCTCTCGACATACCGCGGAAGCAGGGCGTCGAGGACGTCCTCCGCCGACGGCTCGAAGTCGAAGAGCGGCAGGATCTCGCCCTTGCCCTCTTCTTCCTTCGTCGTGTCGAGGCTGAGCGGCAGCATCCGGTCGTCCACCGGGTTCTGCGTCATCATCGACACGAACTCCGTGAAGACGATGTGCAGCTCGTCCACGCCGCCCTCGGCGGTCTCCTGGGTGACCGCTTCGATCAGCGGGGCCGCAGCCCGCTTCGCATCCGCGTACGTCGGGCTGTCGGTGAAGCCGGTCCACGAGTCCGCGATCTTGCGCTCACGGAAGCCGTAGTAGGCGACACCCTTGCGGCCGATCACATACGTGACGACCTCCTTGCCCTCACCGCGCAGACGCTCGGTCAGTCGCTCCGCCGCCTTGATGGCGTTGGAGGAGTAACCGCCGGCCAGACCGCGGTCGCTCGTGATGAGCAGGATCGCGGCCCGCGCCGGAGTGTCGGCCTCGGTGGTCAGCGGGTGCTTGGTGGTGGAGCCGGTCGCCACCGCGGTCACCGCACGGGTGAGCTCGGTCGCGTACGGCGTCGACGCCGCCACCTGGCGCTGCGCCTTGACGATGCGCGAAGCGGCGATCATCTCCATCGCCTTGGTGATCTTCTTCGTGGCGGTGACGGAGCGAATGCGGCGCTTGTAAACGCGAAGCTGAGCGCCCATCGATCAGCCCTCGCCCAGAAGCTTGCCGTCCGAGGTCTCGAACTGCTGCTTGAAGGCGGCGACCGCGTCGGCAACCGACTGCAGCGTGTCGTCGGACATCTTGGCGCCCTCGGCGATGCTGGTCAGGAGCTCCTTGCGCTCGCGGCGCAGGTACTCCAGCAGCTCGCTCTCGAAGCGACGGATGTCCTCGACCGGGACGTCGTCCATCTTGCCGGTGGTGCCGGCCCAGATGGAGACGACCTGCTCCTCGACCGGGTACGGGTTGTACTGCGGCTGCTTCAGCAGCTCGACCATGCGCTTACCGCGCTCCAGCGACGCCTTCGAGGCCGCGTCCAGGTCGGAACCGAAGGCGGCGAACGCCTCCAGCTCACGGTACTGGGCGAGGTCGACACGGAGACGGCCGGAGACCTGGCGCATCGCCTTGTGCTGGGCGGAGCCACCGACACGGGAGACCGAGATACCGACGTTCAGGGCCGGACGCTGGCCGGCGTTGAACAGGTCGGACTCCAGGAAGCACTGGCCGTCGGTGATGGAGATGACGTTGGTCGGGATGAACGCCGACACGTCGTTCGCCTTGGTCTCGACGATCGGGAGGCCCGTCATCGAACCGGCGCCCATCTCGTCGGAGAGCTTCGCGCAGCGCTCCAGCAGACGCGAGTGGAGGTAGAAGACGTCGCCCGGGTAGGCCTCACGGCCCGGCGGACGGCGCAGCAGCAGCGACACGGCGCGGTAGGCGTCGGCCTGCTTCGAGAGGTCGTCGAAGATGATCAGGACGTGCTTGCCCTGGTACATCCAGTGCTGACCGATGGCCGAACCGGTGTACGGCGCAAGGTACTTGAAGCCGGCCGGGTCGGACGCCGGGGCGGCGACGATGGTCGTGTACTCGAGCGCGCCGGCCTCTTCCAGGGCACCGCGCACGGAGGCGATGGTGGAGCCCTTCTGACCGATGGCGACGTAGATGCAGCGCACCTGCTTGTTCACGTCGCCCGAGCGCCAGTTGTCGCGCTGGTTGATGATCGTGTCGACGGCCAGAGCGGTCTTACCGGTCTGACGGTCACCAATGATCAGCTGACGCTGGCCGCGGCCGATCGGCACCATGGCGTCGACGGCCTTGTAGCCGGTCTGCATCGGCTCGTGCACCGACTTACGGACCATGACGCCAGGGGCCTGCAGCTCGAGGGCGCGGCGGCTGTCGGTCGCGATCTCGCCGAGACCGTCGATCGGGTTGCCGAGCGGGTCGACGACGCGGCCGAGGTAACCCTCGCCGACGCCGACGGAGAGCACCTCACCGGTGCGCTGCACCGGCTGGCCCTCCTCGATTCCGCTGAACTCGCCGAGAACGATCGCACCGATCTCGCGCTCCTCGAGGTTGAGGGCGAGACCGAGGGTTCCGTCCTCGAACTTCAGCAGCTCGTTCGCCATGGCCGAGGGAAGACCCTCGACCTTCGCGATGCCGTCGCCGGCAACGCTGACCGTACCGACCTCCTCGCGCGAGGCCGCGTCCGGCTTGTACGCCTGGACAAAGTTCTCCAGCGCGTCCCGGATCTCCTCCGGCCGGATCGTGAGCTCCGCCATCTGGGTTCCCTGCTCTCCTTGTTGGGCCCGAAGTTTCTTAAGGGGGTCTGGGGGCCGACCCCCAGGAATCTTCTGCAGTTTCTGCACGGCCCAACCGGGCCGCTGGTCTTGCTTGTTCTGTTGCTGCGCTGTGTCAGCCGGCCATGCGGCGGGACACCTCGTCGAGGCGCTCCGCGATGCTGCCGTTGATGATCTCGTCACCGACCCGCACCGCGATCCCGCCGAGGACCGTCGGGTCCACGTCGAGGTTCAGGTGCATCGGCCGACCGTAGATCGTCGTCAGTGCGGCGCCGAGGCGCTGCTTCTGCTGATCGCTCAGCGGCACTGCCGTCGTGACCACGGCGACCATGCGGTCCCGGCGCTCCGCGGCAAGCTTGGAGAGGGACTCGAGTCCCGCTTCCAGGCTACGTCCCCGGGGCTGGGTCACAAGCCGCACGACGAGGCGCTCGGTGGCGGGCCGTGCCTTGCCGCCGAGCAGGCTGCGCAGCAGCTCAGCCCTGGCAGTGGCGGACGCGGACCGGTTGGTGAGCGCGGCGCGCAGCTCCTTGTCGGAGGCGACGATCCGGCCGAACCGGAAGAGCTCGTCCTCGACGTCGTCGAGATCCCCGCTGCGCTGGGCGGCGGTGAGGTCTGCGATGTTCGCCAGTTCCTCGACCGAGTCGACCAGGTCGCGCGACTGCGACCAGCGGGAGCGGACCATGCCGGAGATCAGATCGACGGTCTCGCCGCCCACCTGACCGCGCAGCAGCCGTCCGGCCAGCTCCGCCTTGGCCTCACCGGCCTGCGACGGGTCGGTCAGGACCCGCCGCAGTGACACCTCGCGCTGGAGCAGCGCCGTGACGGCGGCCAGCTCCTCGGCGAGCTTCGCCGCGTCGACCGACGTGCTGTCGGTCAGCGCGTCGAGACGCTCACGTGCGGCAGCCAGTGCCTCGCGGCTCGCGCCGTTCATCGGACAGCCTCGGCCTTCGCCTCGAGCTCGTCGAGGAAACGGTCGATGGTGCCGCTCTGCCGGGCGTGGTCCTCGAGGGACTCGCCGACGAGCTTGCCGGCCAGGTCGGTGGCGAGCTTGCCCACGTCCTGACGCAGCGCGGAAGCCGCGGCCTTGCGGTCGGCCTCGATCTGGGCGTGACCGGCAGCGATGATCTCCTCACGCTGCCGCTGGCCTTCCGCCCGCATCTCCTGCAGGATCACGACGCCCTGCTCCTGCGCCTCCTGGCGCAGGCGCGCGGCCTCGTGACGAGCCTCGGCGAGCTGAGCCTTGTACTGCTCAAGAACGCTCTGGGCCTCGGTCTGGGCCGCATCGGCCTTCTCGATACCGCCTTCGATGGCCTCGCGGCGCTCTTCCAGAACCTTGTTGATGTTCGGGAGGAGCTTCTTGGCGAGGAAGCCGAAGACGATGACGAAGGCGATCAGACCGATGACGAGCTCAGGGAGCGGCGGAACCAGAGGGTTCTCTGGCTTTTCGGCCGCGAGCTGAACCAGGGGGTTCACATCAGTGCCTTTCGTCGGAACGGACTAGTCGCAGTTCGTCAGCTGTAGACGAACGGCATGACCAGACCGATCAGGGCGAGCGCCTCACAGAAGGCGAAGCCGAGAATCTGGTTGGCGCGGATCAGGCCGGCAGCCTCGGGCTGACGAGCGAGAGCCTGCGTGCCGTTACCGAAGATGATGCCGACGCCGACGCCGGGACCGATGGCGGCCAGGCCGTATCCGACGGAGCTGAGGGAACCGGTGACGGCGGCAAGGGTCTGGGACATGCCAGTTCTTCCTTCTCTTTCACGGACCGGTGGGGGTTGGCCACCGGACGACTGGGGGGAGGGGAGGCGCGATCAGTGGTGCTCGGCGACAGCGCCCTGAATGAAGCTGCACGCCAGGAGCACGAAGACGTACGCCTGAACAGCCTGGATGAACAGCTCGAAGGCGGTCATCACGATGACCATCACGAACGAGACACCCGCGTAGGCGATACCGATGCCGTTCAGCAGGTACCAGCTGGCGATGGTGAAGAGGAGCAGCAGCGTGTGACCGGCGAACATGTTCGCGAAGAGTCGGACCGCGTGCGTGAAGGGCCGGACCAGGACGTTCGAGAAGAACTCGATGACCATGACCAGCGGCAGCACCGCGCCGAGCGACTTGTCGTAGCCCGTCAGGTTCTTGAAGCCGCCGACGAAACCGTGGCGCTTGAAGGTGATGCTCATCCAGAGGATGTAGACGATCGCCGCCAGGCCCGCCGGGTACGCGATGATCGACGTCACCGGGAACTGGGCGAGCGGGATGATCGACCAGAGGTTCATCATCCAGACGAAGAAGAAGATCGACACCATCAGCGGGACGTACTTCTCGCCCTCGCGCTTGCCGAGCGTCTCGTAGACGATCCCGCGGCGGACGAAGTCGTAACCGGCCTCGGCGACCATCTGCAGCTTGCCGGGGACGACCTTCGGCTTGCGGAAGGCGGCCCAGAAGAAGCCGACGATGATGACCGTACCGAGGAGCGCCAGCAGCATCGTCTTGTTGAAGTAGACGTTGCTGTTCGCGTCACCGAAGATCGGCTCGAACAGGAATGAGTGCAAGCCAGGACCCGGGAAACCACAACCGGAGAAGATGTGGCAATCGGTCTCGAAGGCGAGCACCTGTGTCGGGTCAGCACTCACCGCGGGCTCCTTCAGCGTGGCGCATAGGTACGGCAACCTCGTTGTGTCGGCGCGGCGCGCAGCCGCGGTTCGGCACTGGACTGGTGTTACGGATGTGTGAGCGGCAGTCAGGCATTGAGCCTCGCGATCGAGCAGGCGTCAGCTCACATGCCCGCGCCCGCAATGCCGCAGTTGGAACCGGACGATAGCAGGGTCTGAAACCTGCACTTATACCGCCCCTACCCTTCACGTCTTCGGGCCCGTGTTCGTGGGCTTGTCGCGCTGGTCGGACTCGGGCTCGACGTAAAGGATCTTGGCCTTCATGTGCGCACGCGCCTGTGCGCCGATCCACACGAGAGTCAGCGCGACCAGAGTGATCGCGAAGGCTTTCGGGTCGAACATCGTCGTGTTCTTGAATGCGGCGACAAAGATGAACAGCAGGAGAAGCTGAGCCGTGTACAGCATCAGCCCCATCGCCTGGAACAGGTGAGGCAGGGACCTGGCGGTCCGTTGCAGAACCACGAGGCCGATCCCCATGAAGAGGACCACCACGATGGTCGCAACGAGCGCCCCGAGGGCTCCCTTGCCACCGGCGACTCCACCGCTGACGGCGACGGCAACGGCGCCGGCTGCAGCGGTGGGTACGGCGGCTTGAAGGAGAGTCCGGACGTCGTTGGACGGCATGGCGGCAGCTCCGCTTGCAGGGGGTGGGCAGTGTGTCGTCATGGACGAGCGTAGGCCCGGTCCGAGTCGATGCTTCGGGCCTATGGACCGTCTCGCTGGGGTCCTTCGGCTGTATCCACCGGGCTTAGTGAACGGTATCACAAACTATTTGATGAGGTCTTTACTAAGAAAGTGTGCTTGCTGTCACACATGAGAGTTAACCCGCGCGTGTGAGCAACACAACGCGACCTCTTGTCCGGTATTGCCCACTGATGCCTGAGTCATCGGCGGGCGGAATCAGCCTGACGACTTTTCGAAGAACGCGAACGGGGTCCGATCGCGGTCGCTCCGTTGACGCCGGAGACACCGACGACGACGTGTGCCGGCTCCTGCGGCTCCGGCTCGTGCCCGTCCTGCCCCATCTGCGGTTCCCGGGGCTCCTGTTGCGCCTCGTGCGCGGCTCCGGAGCTCTTGCCCCGATGGTCCCAGCGGCGGTAGCGGGGCGGCACGAAGCGCTCCGCCCAGCGCGGGGCGCGCGGTGTGAAGCGGGG
Source organism: Streptomyces sp. NPDC051020 (assembly GCF_040683105.1). Taxonomy (NCBI): domain Bacteria; kingdom Bacillati; phylum Actinomycetota; class Actinomycetes; order Kitasatosporales; family Streptomycetaceae; genus Streptomyces; species Streptomyces sp. NPDC051020. The sequence continues at coordinate 149,524 of NZ_JBFBCG010000006.1, forward strand.
CATCAGCAGCAGGACCAGCCCCACCGCGCTCAGCCCCACGATCACCAGCGCGATCCACAGCGACGTCGAGTGCACGGAGTAGCCGACCGCACCGAAGGCGATCAGGGCCGACCAGAAGTACATGATCAGCACGGCCCTGCTGTGCGAATGGCCGATCTCCAGCAGCCGGTGGTGCAGATGGCCGCGGTCCGCGGCGAACGGCGACTGGCCGTTCCAGGTGCGCCGGACGATCGCCAGCACCAGGTCCGCGGTCGGGATCGCGATGATCGTCAGCGGCAGCAGCAGCGGAATGAAGACCGGCAGCATCGCGTGCGTGGCCTCTCGCTCACTGCCCGCGAAGAGCTTCATCGCGTCCGGGTCGACCTGCCCCGTGACAGAAATCGCACCGGCGGCCAGCACGAGACCGATCAGCATCGAGCCGGAGTCGCCCATGAAGATCCGGGCGGGATGCATGTTGTGCGGCAGGAAGCCGAGGCACATGCCCATCAGGATCGCCGTGAAGAGCGTCGCGGGGGCGGCCGCCTCGATCATGTGCCCGTACCAGAGCCGGTACGTGTAGAGGAAGAACGCGGCCGAGGCGATGCACACCATGCCGGCCGCCAGGCCGTCCAGGCCGTCGACGAAGTTGACCGCGTTGATCGTGACGACGACCAGCGCGACGGTGAGCAGCGTGCCCTGCCACTGGGTGAGCGCGACCGTGCCGATGCCGGGGATCGGCAGCCACAGGATCGTCAGCCCCTGGATGACCATGACCGCGGCGGCGATCATCTGCCCGCCGAGCTTGATCAGCGCATCGATCTCGAACTTGTCGTCGAGGACGCCGATCAGCCAGATCAGCGCGGCACCGGAGAGCAGCGCCCGCGGTTCGCTGGACAGCTGGAACACACTGTCGAGGTTGTACAGGTGGGCCGCGACGATCAGTCCGGCGCACAGCCCGCCGAACATGGCGATGCCACCGAGCCTCGGTGTCGGTTCTCGGTGGACGTCACGCGCACGGATCGCGGGCATCGCCCCGACCGCGATGGCGAACTTCCGCACCGGGCCGGTGAGCAGATAGGTCACCGCAGCCGTGACACAGAGCGTCAGCAAGTAATCACGCACGGGCTGCCCCACAGATATCGCCGGCCATCTCAGCCCACACCTTAACTACGTCGGCCTCATGGTTGAGGACACGGAGGTACGCGTGATGGTTGCATGGACCACGTCTACCCCGGATAGGGAGGATATTTCCCGGCCAGTTCCCTCACCTCAGCGCGGACGTCGCCTTCCTCACGTACCGCAGCCCCGAAGAGCACCGCGAGCCGTGCCATGTCGGTGACGTTCATGCCCTGGGTGGTGACCGCGGCAGTGCCGAGCCTGATGCCCCGGGTGTCCCCGTAAGGCAGCGCGCAGGTGTCCAGCACCATGCCCGCCGCCGCGAGCCGTTCGCGGGCGGTGCGGCCGTCGATGCCCAGTGGCGCCGGGTCCGCGACGATCAGGTGGGTGTCCGTGCCGCCGGTGGTCACTTCGAACCCCTCGGCCTCCAGGCCGGCCGCCAGAACCCGGGCGTGTGCCACCACCTGATGGGCGTACGCGGCGAACGCCGGTGTTGCCGCCTCGCCGAACGCGACCGCCTTCGCCGCGACCGTGTGCATCTGCGCGCCGCCCTGGGTGAACGGGAAGACCGCCCGGTCGATCCGCTCGGCCAGCTCCGATCCGCACAGGATCATGCCGCCGCGCGGCCCGCGCAGCACCTTGTGCGTGGTGGCGCACACCACGTCGGCGTACGGGACGGGACTGGGCGCCGCTCCCCCGGCGATCAGCCCCATCGGGTGCGCGGCATCGGCGATCAGATACGCGCCGACCTCGTCGGCGATCTCGCGGAACAGCTTGTAATCGGGATGGCGGGGGTACGAGATCGAGCCGCTGACGATCGCCTTGGGCCGGTGTGCCCGGGCCAGGGTGCGCACCTGCTCGTAGTCGATCAGGCCGCTCTCCGAGTCGACCCCGTACCCGACGAACTCGAACCATCGGCCGGAGAAGTTGGCGGGCGAGCCATGGGTGAGATGTCCGCCGTACGAGAGTCCCATCGCGAGCACCGTGTCGCCGGGGCGCAGCAGGGCCGCGTACGCCGCCAGGACGGCCGAGGAGCCGGAGTGCGACTGAACGTTCGCGTGCTCGGCGCCGAAGAGCGCGGTGGCCCGCTGAACGGCGATGAGTTCGGCGGCGTCGGCCAGCTCGCAGCCGCCGTGATGGCGGGCGCCGGGATAGCCCTCGGCGTACTTGTTGGCGAGCGGCGAGCCGAGCGCGGCCAGTACCGCGGGCGAGGTGAAGTTCTCGGCGGCGATCAGCTGCAGCGTGCTCGACTGCCGGTGCAGCTCCCCCAGCAGCACGTCGGCGATTTCCGGGTCTCCGCGGAGCAGGGCGCCGAAATCCTGCGGCAGGGCTGTGACGGTGGCGGAGGAGAGTGCGGCGGGAGTGGTGACCGACATCTGACGGCTCCGGGCCTGGGGAGGGGGATGCGTTGGCGTCGGATCCAATGTAGGCCGGTACGCGTGCGCCCGCCCGCTGCCCAGGAGCGTCAGTGCGGGGCCGGTACGCCCGTCAGTGCGGTGACCACCGGGTCGAGCGCCTGGTTGATCTCATCGCAGATGGAACGGAAGAACGTGATCGGGGCACCGTACGGGTCGTAGACCTCGTCCGCCTCGGCAGTGGGGGCCAGCAGCCAGCCGCGCAGCGCGGCGGCCGCACGGACCAGCGCACGGGCGCGTTCGACGACGCCCTCGTCGCGCGGGTCGGGCAGCGTCGCGGGGTCTATGGCCCGGACCAGCCGGGTGAATTCCTTGAGCGTGAACGTCCTCAGGCCGGCCGAGTGACCCATCGAGATCACCTGGGCGCGGTGGTCCCGGGTGGCGGTCAGGACGAGGTCGGCGCGGATCACGTGCTCGTCGAGGAGCTCGCGGCCGACGAAGCCGGTGGCATCGGCGCCGAAGTCGGCGAGGACGATCTCGGCGTTGGTTTCCATCGGGGCGCCTTCGTGCCCCCAGGTGCCCGCGCTCTCCACGATCAGACCGCCGCTGAGCGGGTCGCCGAGCCGGTCCACCAGGGCATGGCGGGTCAGCCGCTCGGTGATCGGCGAGCGGCAGACGTTGCCGGTGCTGACGTGGAGGATGCGGAAGGTGTCGGTCCGCCCCGCTATGCCACGCCCCTCAGGGGCGGTCAATTGGCCACCTCGAGGTCCGGTACCACCTTGCGGAGTTCCTCGACGGAGAGGGCTCCGGCCCGCAGCAGGACCGGGACCTTGCCGGTGACGTCGACGATCGAGGACGGCACGATGCCGGGCGTCGGGCCGCCGTCGAGGTAGACGGAGACGGAGTCGCCGAGCATCTCCTGGGCGGCGTCGCAGTCCTCGGGAGCCGGGTGTCCGGTGAGGTTGGCGCTGGAGACGGCCATCGGGCCGACCTCGGTGAGCAGTTCGATGGCGACCGGGTGCAGCGGCATCCGGATGGCGACGGTGCCGCGGGTGTCGCCGAGGTCCCACTGAAGCGAGGGCTGGTGCTTGGCGACGAGCGTGAGGGCTCCCGGCCAGAAGGCGTCGACGAGCTCCCAGGCCTGCTCGGAGAAGTCCGTGACGAGGCCGTGCAGGGTGTTCGGGGAGCCGATCAGGACAGGGGTCGGCATGTTGCGGCCGCGGCCCTTGGCGTCGAGCAGGTCGGCGACGCCCTCGGAACTGAAGGCGTCGGCACCGATCCCGTACACGGTGTCGGTGGGCAACACGACCAGTTCTCCGCGGCGGACGGCGGACGCGGCTTCACGCAGACCCGTCGTACGGTCGGTCGCGTCGTTGCAGTCGTATCGCCGAGCCATCAGCCGGCCTCCTCAAGCATGTACGGGTATGGCGGGTACGGGTCGTGCGGGTGCGGGGCGCCGGTCACGGCATGGCCCTACGGGCCGTCGCGAACCGGGGCCGTCGGTTCAGATCGGGGTGGTCGGCCGCGTCGGCCCAGCCCCGCTCCTCGGTGAAGATCCACGGCACCTGACCGCCCTGGGTGTCGGCGTGCTCGATGACGACGAGGCCACCGGGGCGCAGCAGGCGGTGCGCGGTGCGCTCAAGGCCGCGGATGGTGTCCAGGCCGTCCTCGCCGGAGAAGAGCGCCATCTCCGGATCGTGGTCACGGGCCTCGGGTGCCACGTACTCCCACTCGGTGAGCGGAATGTAGGGCGGGTTGGAGATGACCAGGTCGACCTGGCCGTCGAGCTCGGGAAGGGCCGTCAGAGCGTCTCCGCGGTGCACGGTGACCCGAGACCCCTCGGCGTTCTTCCGCGTCCATCTGAGGGCGTCCTCGGAGAGCTCCACGGCGTGCACGCGCGAGCGCGGCACCTCCTGGGCCATCGCGAGGGCGATGGCGCCCGATCCCGTGCACAGGTCGACGATCAGCGGCTCGACGACGTCCATCGCCCGGACGGCGTCTATCGCCCAGCCGACGACCGACTCGGTCTCCGGGCGGGGCACGAAGACGCCGGGGCCGACCTGGAGCTCCAGGTAGCGGAAGAAGGCGCGGCCGGTGATGTGCTGGAGCGGTTCGCGGGCCTCGCGGCGGGCGATGGTCTCCCAGTACCGGGCGTCGAAGTCCTCGTCCGGCACCAGGTGCAGTTCGCCCCGCTTGACGCCGTGCACGAACGCGGCGAGTTCCTCCGCGTCGAATCGCGGCGAGGGTACACCGGCGTCGGCCAGCCGCTGGGTGGCCTGGGCCACCTCGGCGAGCAGCAGGTTCATCGCGGTTCTCCGTACGGGTTCACGGGCGGGGCGGGCGTTCTTATGCGGCGGCGAGCTTGGCGGCGGAGTCGGCGTCGACACAGGCCTGGATCACGGCGTCCAGCTCCCCGTCGAGCACCTGGTCCAAGTTGTACGCCTTGAAGCCGACGCGGTGGTCCGAGATCCGGTTTTCCGGGAAGTTGTACGTACGGATCTTCTCGGAACGGTCGACGGTACGCACCTGACTGCGCCGGACGTCCGAGGCTTCCTGCTCGGCCGCTTCCTGGGCCGCGGCAAGCAGTCGCGAACGCAGGATACGCATCGCCTGCTCCTTGTTCTGGAGCTGGCTCTTCTCGTTCTGGCAGGAGGCGACCACGCCGGTCGGCAGGTGCGTGATGCGGACGGCGGAGTCCGTGGTGTTGACGGACTGGCCGCCGGGGCCCGAGGACCGGTAGACGTCGATACGGAGATCGTTGGCGTGGATCTCGACGTCGACCTCCTCCGCCTCGGGCGTGACGAGCACACCGGCGGCGGAGGTGTGGATACGGCCCTGCGACTCGGTGGACGGCACGCGCTGCACGCGGTGCACCCCGCCCTCGTACTTCAGCCGGGCCCACACGCCCTGGCCGGGCTCCGTGGCGCCGTTGCCGCCCTTGGTCTTCACCGCGACCTGGACGTCCTTGTAGCCGCCGAGCTCGGACTCGGTGGAGTCGATGATCTCGGTCTTCCAGCCGATGCGCTCGGCGTACCGCAGATACATGCGCAGCAGATCGCCGGCGAAGAGGGCCGACTCGTCGCCGCCCGCGCCCGCCTTGATCTCCAGGAGCACGTCCTTGTCGTCACTGGGGTCGCGCGGGACCAGGAGAAGGCGGAGCTTCTCGGTGAGTTCCTCGCGCTGCTTCTCCAGGTCCTTGACCTCGGCGGCGAACTCGGGGTCGTCCGCGGCGAGCTCGCGGGCGGTTTCGATGTCGTCGCCGGCCTGCTTCCAGGAGCGGTACGCACCGACGATCGGGGTCAGCTCGGCGTAGCGCTTGTTGAGCTTGCGCGCGTTGGCCTGGTCGGCGTGGACCGCGGGATCCGCGAGCTTCTTCTCAAGATCGGCCTGTTCGCCGATCAGTTCCTCGACCGCCTCGAACATCGGGGGCTCCTGGGGGTGGGGTATCCCCTGCTCCGCAGAGCTTGGGGAAGTTACTCGATATGCCGACTGAACGGCATCGTGCTGTCCGGGCGGGGTACGGGGAGACCCCGTACACCCGGCCGGAAAAAAACGCCGGTCTCGGCGCCCCCGGGAAGAGGGCGCCAAGGACCGGCGCAAGAACTCGCTACTTGCTGGCGGAGCCTGCAGCCTTGCCGAAGCGGGCCTCGAAGCGGGCCACACGGCCACCGGTGTCGAGGATCTTCTGCTTGCCCGTGTAGAACGGGTGGCACTCGGAGCAGACGTCGGCGCGGATGGTGCCGCCGTCGATGGTGCTCCGGGTGGTGAACGACGCGCCACAGGTGCAGCTGACCTGCGTCTCGACGTACTCGGGGTGGATGTCGCGCTTCAAGGGTGTCTCCTAGGTTCGGGAGGGCGCCGGGTCGCATGCGCGGATTGCGCATCCGTGAACCGGGGCCGACGTACCAGTCTGCCAGGACCGGCCGTATCTCCCAAAACCGGGGGCGGGCCGCACCTATTCCCGACCGTTCGGGAACACATCGCGCGTGTCCTGCTGACTGATCCGGCAGAGGTCTACCGGACGACCTTGCCGGCCACGCCCTTGTCGCCCGCCGACTTCTCGGTGGCGGAGGCCGGGATGGGCTTGTCGTGCTTGAGGGCGGTCCACACCTGCTGCGCGGACTCCTCCAGCGGAACGACGCGGTTCGGGTCGGCCGGGTCGTACTGCACGGGCATCGTCACCATGGTGACGTTCTTCGGGTTGAGCCCCTTGAGACCGGTGGCGAAGCCGGTGAGGCTCTGGACCGAACCCAGGTCGGAGTCGGTGGTGACGGCCTTCGTCGCTGTGTCCGCGAGGTCGAACAGGGTCTTCGGGTTCGAGAACACCCCGACGCTCTTCACCTGTTCCATCAGCGCCTTGATGAACGCCTGCTGGAGCTGGATGCGACCGAGGTCGCTGCCGTCGCCGATGCTCTTGCGGGTGCGGACCAGGCCGAGCGACTGCTCCCCGTTGAGGGTGTGGGTGCCGGGCTGCAGATGCAGATGGCTCTTGGAGTCGTCGATCGCCTGCGTGGTGGTGATCTTGACTCCGCCGAGCTGGTCGATGAGCTTCTTGAAGCCGGTGAAGTCGACCTCGACGTAGTGGTCCATGCGGATACCGGACATCGATTCGACGGTTTTGACCGCGCAGGCCGGTCCGCCGACCTCGTACGCCGTGTTGAACATGGCGCGCTGCTGGCCCGCGACCGTCTTACCGGTGGTGTCGCTCGTGCAGTCGGGGCGGGTGACGAGGGTGTCGCGCGGGATGGACACGACGCTGGCCGTCTTGTGGCCCTTGTTGACATGCACGACCATCGCGGTGTCCGAGCGGGCGGTGCCTTCGTCCACGCCGTACGCGGAGTTCGCGCCGGAGCGGGAGTCGGAGCCGAGGACGAGAATGTCCTGCGAGCCGTTGTCGACATTGACGGGGCGGTTCTTGCCGAGCGCGGCGTTGATGTCGACGGCCTTGAGATTGTCGTTGAGCTTCACGTACGCGTATCCCAGCCCCGCACCGCCGACGACGACCACACCGGCCGCGGTCCAGGCGGCTATGACCGTGGCCCTGCGGCGGCGGGACGGCTTCTTCCGGCGCTTGCCGGTGCCGCGTATCCGGGTGCTGCTCCCGCTCTGCCCGGTCATCCGTCTCCCTCGGTACTCGCTTGCTCCCGGCTACCCCTTGCTGGTGTTCGGGCACTGTTTGTGTCGCTCTGTCGCCACTTTGTACGACGCCGCGACTCGGAGAAGGGTTGCACAGCGACCTGTGACGCCCGTGTCGGCCCGGAACCCGCAGGCAGCGCCAGTGAACAGCTGGTGATCCCGCGCTCACCTGCGGTTTCTTGGCCTGTCCTAGCCAATTCGGGTCCGGCGGCGGAGCGGTCGCCGTGTGGCGAAGGTCTCGAATCGGGCAGTTCGAGTGAAACACCGGAAACAGGGCCGCCCCCGTCACCGAGGTGACGAGGGCGGCCCTGTCGACGACCGGCGGTCCAGGACTGCCGGGACGGTACGAGGTCAGTCGTTGCCGTTGCCCGGGGCGGGCGTCGTCTTCTGGATCTGGAGCAGGAACTCCGCGTTGGACTGGGTCTTCTTCATCCGGTCCAGGAGCAGCTCGATCGCCTGCTGCTGGTCGAGTGCGTGGAGCACCCGGCGCAGCTTCCAGGTAATCGCCAACTCGTCGCTGCCGAGCAGGATTTCTTCCTTACGGGTGCTGGACGCGTCGACGTCCACCGCCGGGAAGATGCGCTTGTCCGAGAGCTTCCGGTCGAGCTTGAGCTCCATGTTGCCGGTGCCCTTGAACTCCTCGAAGATCACCTCGTCCATGCGCGAGCCGGTCTCGACGAGCGCCGTGGCCAGGATGGTCAGCGAGCCGCCGTCCTCGATGTTGCGCGCGGCACCGAAGAAGCGCTTCGGCGGGTACAGCGCGGTCGAGTCGACACCACCGGACAGGATGCGGCCGGACGCCGGGGCCGCGAGGTTGTACGCGCGGCCGAGGCGGGTGATCGAGTCCAGCAGGACGACCACGTCGTGACCCAGCTCGACGAGACGCTTGGCGCGCTCGATGGCCAGCTCGGCGACGGTGGTGTGGTCCTCGGCGGGACGGTCGAAGGTCGAGGAGATGACCTCGCCCTTCACCGACCGCTGCATGTCGGTGACCTCTTCCGGACGCTCGTCGACCAGGACGACCATCAGGTGGCACTCGGGGCTGTTGACGGTGATCGCGTTGGCGATCGCCTGCAGGATCATGGTCTTGCCGGTCTTCGGCGGGGCCACGATCAGGCCTCGCTGGCCCTTGCCGATGGGAGCGACCAGGTCGATGATCCGCGTCGTCAGGACGTTGGAGTCGGTCTCCAGACGGAGCCGGTCCTGCGGGTAGAGCGGGGTCAGCTTCTGGAACTCCGGGCGGCCGCGGCCGGACTCGGGCGCCATTCCGTTGACGGAGTCGAGGCGGACGAGTGCGTTGAACTTCTCGCGGCGCTCGCCGTCCTTGGGCTGGCGCACCGCACCGGTGACGTGGTCACCCTTGCGCAGGCCGTTCTTGCGGACCTGGGCGAGCGACACGTACACGTCGTTCGGGCCCGGCAGGTAGCCGGAGGTCCGGATGAACGCGTAGTTGTCGAGGATGTCCAGGATGCCCGCGACGGGGATCAGGACGTCGTCGTCGGTGACCGGCGGTGCGTCGCTCGCGAAGTCGTCGCGGCCACGACGGCCACGGCGGTCGCGGTAGCGGCCACGGCGGCCGCGACGGCCACCTGCCTCGTCGTCGTAACCGTCGTCCTGCGGGCCGCCGCCACCCTGCTGCCCCTGGCGCTGCTGGCGCTGGCCGCCCTGCTGACCCTGGCCACCGCCCTGCTCGTCGCCCTTGCCACGGCGGTCGCGCTGACGGTCACGGCGGTCGCCGCGCTCACCGCGGTCGCCACGCTGACCGCGGTCGCCACGGCGGCCCTCGGCGGTGTCCACGGTGGCTTCGGCCTTCGCCTCGGAGCGGTCCTCGCTCTTCGGCTCGGCCGGCGTCTCCACCTTGGCCTCGGCCTTGGCCTCGACCTTGGTTTCCGCCTTGGTTTCCGGGCTGCCCGCCTGCGCGGTCGCACGGCGCCGACGACGCTCGCCCACGGGCTGGTCGTCACTGGCCGGCTGGCCGGGGATGTCGATCTGCTGCTGAGCCGTGGCCTTCTCGGCGGGCGCGGCGGCGGACTCTTCCCCGGTGCGCGACTTGGAGGTGGCGCGCCGCTTGGGCTTGGTCTCGGCGGGCGCGGCAGCGGCCTTGGGCGCGGCGCTGCCGGCCTGCGCCTCCTTGATGACCTCGATCAGCTGGCCCTTGCGCATCCGCGCAGTGCCCTTGATGCCGAGGCCGGACGCGACCTGCTGCAGCTCGGCCAGGACCATGCCATCGAGGCCGGTGCCGGAGCGGCGGCGCCGTGCGGTGGTGCCAGTGGCAGCACCTTCGGCGGGCGCGGCGCTGTCGACGGTCTTGTCGGCAGTCACGCCCATCAGATCGGTGGTGTCGCTCACGAAGGGTCCTTCCCTGGAGCGGACGTCGGCCTTCTGGCTCGGCGACCGGTTGTGCTGTCCGACTGCGGTCTTTTGATCTTGCGGACCGTGCCGGGGCGGTGGTCCGCCGGGTACGGCGGAGAGATGAATGTGCAAGGTTCCGGCGCGAGCATCCCCCTGCTCGGCCCACTCCTGGACAAGCGAGGGGTGTCGTGCCGGTTCCGGAGCGTGCTCGAAACTGCTCAGGCAGGCTGCTCAGGCAGTCGGGGAGGCTCTCGGAAGAAATGGTGGCCCCTGAAAGGGACACGAAGCAACGCGCCACATAGACGTCGGTTGCAGACTTGAGGTTAACACTACCGGCTCCAACAAACATTCCCCCTCTCACTCACCGGCAATCACTTCTCGCTACGAGGCGAGTGGCAGCACACTCGCGCCCGAGGCGTCGAGAGTGAGCCGGTTGGCCGCCCATCCTTCGCCCGCCAGCCGTGCGACCTTGTCGGCCGCACCGTCCTCGGCCAGCGCGAGCACGGTCGGCCCGGCGCCGGAGATGACTGCAGGGACGCCGTCGGCGCGCAGTCGGTTGACAAGCTCCACGCTCTCCGGCATCGCCGGGGCGCGGTATTCCTGGTGCAGTCGGTCCTCGGTCGCGGCGAGCAGCAGCTCCGGGCGCCGGGTCATGGCCTCGACGAGGAGCGCCGCACGGCCTGCGTTGAACGCGGCGTCGACGTGCGGGACGGTGCGCGGCAGCAGTCCGCGGGCGGTCTCGGTGAGCACCGGCTTGCCGGGGACGAAAACCACCGGAACGATGGAATCAGAGGGATCCGTCCTGATCGCCCGGGCGGATCCGCCGTCCATCCAGGCCAGCGTGAAGCCGCCGAGCAGGCATGCGGCGACGTTGTCGGGGTGGCCCTCGATCTCGGTGGCGAGCTCCAGCAGGGCCGCGTCGTCGAGCCGGGCGTCGCCGCCGATGGTCACGGCGCGGGCCGCGACGATGCCGGCACAGATGGCGGCGGAGGAGGAGCCGAGGCCGCGCCCGTGCGGGATGCGGTTGGCACAGACGATCTCCAGGCCGCGGGGCTGTCCGCCGAGCAGGTCGAAGGCGGTGCGCAGGGAGCGCACGAGGAGGTGACTTTCGTCGCGGGGCAGGGTGTCGGCACCCTCGCCGGCGATGTCGATGTGCAGCCCGGAGTCGGCGACGCGGACGACGACGTCGTCATAGAGCCCCAGCGACAGGCCGAGGGCGTCAAAACCCGGGCCCAGGTTGGCGCTGGTAGCGGGGACGCGCACCCGGACGGCGGCGGCTCGGAAGGCGGGACCGGCCATCGCTTCGACGACTCTCCTTGTGAGGCAGCGGGAATGTGTTGCGGCGGGATTGTGGCGGTGGATCTTTCGTAAGCCTGTGGAGAACCCGATGGCCACGACGGCAGCACCGCGGCAGGTGCGGCGTGGCAGGTTGAGTACAGCTTATCGAAGGAAGGTTCTGTGGCGACATAGGGCGCACAGGAGGCGCACGATGCGTGTCGCACGCCTCCCATGCGCTCTCCGCCCCGAAAGGGGGCGGTTGAGCTGCTGATGTTCCGGTTACGCGAGTCCCAGCTTCTCCGCGGCGGTGGCCGCGTCGACCGGTACGGTGACCGGCTGCGGGGCACCTGCGACGGCCCAGTCGGGATCCTTCAGGCCGTTGCCGGTGACCGTGCAGACGATCTTCTGGCCCGGGTCGACCTTGCCCTCTTCGGCGGCCTTGAGCAGACCGGCGACCGACGCGGCCGAGGCGGGCTCCACGAAGACGCCCTCCTGGGAGGCCAACAGGCGGTAGGCGGCCAGAATCTGACGGTCCGTGACCTCGTCGATGAAGCCGCCCGACTCGTCCCGCGCGGCCAGCGCGTACTGCCAGGAGGCCGGGTTGCCGATCCGGATCGCGGTGGCGATGGTCGACGGGTCCTTGACGACCTCGCCGCGGACGATGGGCGCGGAGCCGGAGGCCTGGAAGCCCCACATGCGCGGCTTGTGCGTGGACATCGCGTCCGCCGCGTACTCCGTGTACCCCTTCCAGTACGCGGTGATGTTACCCGCGTTGCCGACCGGCAGGACGTGGATGTCCGGGGCGTCGCCGAGCGCATCGACGATCTCGAACGCCGCGGTCTTCTGGCCCTCGATCCGAACCGGGTTGACCGAATTGACCAGGGCCACCGGGTAGTTGTCCGAGAGCGAGCGGGCCAGCGTCAGGCAGTCGTCGAAGTTGCCGTCGACCTGCAGGATCTTGGCGCCGTGGACGAGCGCCTGGCCCATCTTGCCGAGCGCGATCTTGCCCTGCGGCACGAGGACGGCGCAGACCATGCCGGCCCGCACCGCGTACGCGGCGGCGGAGGCGGAGGTGTTGCCGGTGGAGGCGCAGATGACGGCCTGAGCGCCCTCCTCCTTGGCCCGGGTGATCGCCATCGTCATCCCGCGGTCCTTGAAGGACCCGGTGGGGTTGGCGCCCTCCACCTTGAGGTGCACCTCGCAGCCCGTACGCTCGGAGAGGACCTGAGCGGGAACGAGCGGCGTACCACCCTCACGAAGCGTGACGACCGGCGTCGTGTCCGTGACCGGCAGGCGGTCCCGGTACTCCTCGATGATGCCGCGCCACTGATGGGTGCCCTTGGTGGTCATGGGTCCTTACTCCCCTTCAACACGCATGATGCTGGCGACACCGCGCACGGTGTCGAGCTTGCGCAGCGCCTCGACGGTCGCCGAGAGGGCGGCGTCGGGCGCGCGGTGGGTGACGACGACGAGGGATGCCTCGCCGCCTCCGCCCGTCCGGCGCCCGCCGCCACCCTGCTCGATGGCGACTTCGTCGCTGCTGCTTGAATTTCGACCTTGCTGGCGAACCGTATCGATGGATACGCCCTGTTCGGCGAAGACCGTCGCGACCTGGGCGAGCACGCCAGGCTTGTCGGCCACGTCGAGGCTGATGTGGTACCGCGTGACAACCTCACCCATGGGGCTGACCGGCAGACGCGTGTACGCGGACTCTCCGGGGCCGGTGGCCTCGCCGAGCTTGTTGCGGCAGACCGCGACCAGGTCGCCGAGGACCGCGGAGGCGGTCGGCGAGCCACCGGCGCCGGGGCCGTAGAACATCAGCTGCCCGGCGGCCTCCGCCTCGACGAAGACCGCGTTGTACGCCTCGCGGACGGAGGCCAGCGGGTGGCTGAGCGGGATCATCGCGGGGTGCACACGCGCGGTGACGGACTGCCCGTCGGCGGCGCGCTCGCAGATGGCGAGGAGCTTGACGGTGCAGCCCATGCGGCGGGCCGAGGCGATGTCGGCGGCGGTGACCTCGGTGATGCCCTCGCGGTGCACCTCACCGATCGTCACCCGGGTGTGGAAGGCGATCCCGGCAAGGATCGCGGCCTTGGCGGCGGCGTCGAAGCCCTCGACGTCGGCGGTCGGGTCGGCCTCGGCGTACCCGAGGGCGGTGGCCTCGTCGAGCGCCTCGGAGTAGCCGGCGCCGCTGGTGTCCATCCTGTCGAGGATGAAGTTGGTCGTGCCGTTGACGATGCCGAGCACCCGGTTGACCTTGTCACCGGCGAGGGACTCACGCAGCGGCCGTACGAGCGGAATGGCGCCGGCGACGGCTGCCTCGTAGTAGAGGTCCCGGCCATGCTGCTCGGCGGCGGCGTGCAGTGCGGCGCCGTCCTCGGCGAGCAGCGCCTTGTTCGCGGAGACGACGCTCGCGCCGTGCTCGAAGGCGGTGGTGATGAGCGTGCGGGCGGGCTCGACGCCGCCGATGACCTCGATGACGACGTCGATGTCGCCCCGTTTGACCAGGGCGGTCGCATCGGTGGTGATGAGTGCGGGGTCGATGCCCTCGCGCACCTTGGAAGGGCGGCGGACGGCGACGCCGGCGAGCTCCACGGGCGCTCCGATGCGCGCGGCGAGGTCGTCGGCGTGCGTCGTCATGATGCGCGCCACCTCTGAGCCGACCACTCCACAGCCCAGCAGCGCCACCTTCAGCGGACGCGTACGCATCATCCGACCTCGTTTCTCATACATGCTCATGTGTGGACCAGTCTCACTCACCGGACGGACGTTTCTGCCACCCGTCCGGATCCTGAGACATATATTTCATCAGCCGACATCGAGACGCAGGAGATCTTCCTCCGTCTCCCGCCGGACGATCACGCGCGCCTCTCCGTCACGCACGGCGACGACGGGCGGGCGCAGCGCGTGGTTGTAGTTGCTCGCCATGGCGCGGCAGTAGGCGCCGGTGGCGGGCACCGCGATCAGGTCGCCGGGCGCGAGGTCCGACGGCAGGAACGCGTCCTTGACCACGATGTCGCCGCTCTCGCAGTGCTTGCCGACGACGCGGACGAGCAGGGGCTCGGCGTCGGAGCGGCGGGAGACGAGCGCGACGGAGTACTCGGCGTCGTACAGCGCGGTGCGGATGTTGTCCGACATGCCGCCGTCGACACTGACGTAGGTGCGGAGCCCTTCGAGGTGCTTGACGGTGCCGACCTCGTACAGCGTGAACGCGGTGGGTCCGACGATGGCGCGCCCCGGCTCGACAGAGATCCGCGGGGTGGCGAGCCCGGCCGCCTCGCACTCGCGGGTCACGATGTCGCCGAGTGCCTTGGCGATCTCGTGCGGCTCGCGCGGGTCGTCGTCGGAGGTGTACGCGATGCCGAGACCACCGCCGAGGTCGATCTCCGGCAGCTCGATGCCGTGCTCGTCGCGCACCTCGGCGAGGAGCTGGACCACACGTCGGGCGGAGACCTCGAAGCCGGCCATGTCGAAGATCTGCGAGCCGATGTGCGAGTGGATGCCGACGAGTTCGATCCCGTCGAGAGCGAGCGCCCGGCGGACCGCCTCGGCGGCCTCTCCCCCGGCCAGCGCGATGCCGAACTTCTGGTCCTCGTGCGCGGTGGCGATGAACTCGTGGGTGTGCGCCTCGACGCCGACGGTCACCCGGATCTGTACGCGCTGCCGCTTGCCGAGCCGCTGCGCGACGTGCGAGACCCGGACGATCTCCTGGAACGAGTCGAGCACGATCCGCCCGACTCCGGCCTCCATGGCGCGCTCGATCTCGGCGACGGTCTTGTTGTTGCCGTGGAAGGCGATGCGTTCGGCGGGCATCCCGGCGGCGAGCGCGACGGTCAGCTCACCACCGGAACAGACGTCGAGGTTGAGCCCCTCCTCCTGGAGCCAGCGCACGACGGCCCGCGACAGGAACGCCTTTCCGGCGTAGAAGACATCGGCGTCCCGCCCGAAGGCGTCGGCCCAGGCGCGGCAGCGGGCGCGGAAGTCGCTCTCGTCGAGGAAGTAGGCGGGCGTCCCGAATTCCTCGGCCAGCCGGGTCACTTCGATCCCGCCGACGGCGACGACGCCGTCGGCGTTGCGGGAGACGGTGCGGGCCCAGACCTTCTCGTCGAGGGCGTTGAGGTCGGCGGGCGGGGCTGCGTAGTGGCCCTCGGTCAGGACGTCGGCGTGACGGGGACCGGCGGGGTGCGCGGATCGGCTCATCGTGTTGCTCTGCTCTCTCAGGTCTCTCAGAGGACTTCGGGTGCGCTGATGCCGAGCAGGGACAGGCCGCCTGCGAGCACCGCCCCGGCAGCTTCGGCAACGGCCAGCCGGGAGCGGTGGGCGGCCGAGGGTTTCTCGTCGCCCTTGGGCAGCGGCGGGCAGGCGTCGTGGAAGTCGAAGAAGGCGTGCGCGATCTCTTCGAGCTGCCGGGCGAGCCGGTCGGGCGCGCGGTGCCGGGCGGCGGCGGCGAGAGCCTGGGGGTAGTCGGCCAGCGTACGCATCAGTGCGGGGGCGTACACGTCCTCGTCGTACGTCGCGGTGAATCCGAGAAGGGCTGCGCCGCGGGTGAGGGCGCAGACCCGGGAGCGGGCGTAACGGACCAGGAAGAGCGGGTTGCCGACGCCCTGGACGAGCAGCTCCGCACCGAGCGGGGCGTGGTCGTGCCCGGCCGGCCGCAGCAGTCCCCACCGGGTGGCGTCGGGACCGAGCCGCCGCAGCAGCTCCCCCGCGCCGACGCCGGCGGGAACGGGCCGGATGGCGGTGAGCGGAGTCGGCGGCTTCCCCTGGGCGTCGACGTGGACGCCCAGCCGCGCCCAGTCCGGGTCGGGCGCGCCGTCACAACTGGTACGCACCAGCGCGCCCTGCGTTCGCGCGATCGCGCGCAGCGTGTGGGTGGTGACCGCCGCCCGGACCTCGCGGGCGTGGCTGAACCGGAGGACGTCTCCGGCGAGCGTGTCCCCGTGCCCGTACCGGGCCCCTCGCGCCAGCACCTCGCGTACGAGTGCCTCGCGCGCCCGGACATCGGCCGACGCGTCGAGGGTGAAACTCAGGAACCCGGGCCCGGTGACGTCGACCCGCCCGATCCCGGGCGCACCGGCGACCCGGTCCCGCAGGATCTCGGCCACTTCCCTGGCCGGACGCGCGGCGGGCCCGGCCAACTGCAGTGCGACGGCACAGGCGTAGTCCCCGGTCCCGCCGGGCCTGGTCCTCTCCACTCGCACGCGCGCGGGCACGGGCGCACGCAGAACGTCCTCGTCGACCGCGCGGCGCACGGCGTGCAGCACGGTCCTGGAGAGATCGGCGGGGGTCACGGGACAAGCGTATGGGAGGGAGGGGGGCGTTTCGCGACCCGGTTTCGCCATGCGGTCAGCCCGCGGCGCTCTCCGCCCTCCCGGCACGGTGTCTGCCGTCGGCCGACGGCGGGGCCTCCCTGTTCGCCAACTGTCGTACGAGCCGCACCAGCTCGCTCGGCTCGAAGGGCTTCGCCAGGAAGGCGTCGACCCGGGCGGCGACGCCGTCCTCCGCCTCGTACTGCGTACCGGCGCTGATGATCGCGACCGGCAGCCGGCTGGTCCGGGGATCGGAACGGAGCCGGGTGGCGGTCTCCAGACCGTCGAGCCGGGGCATGACGACATCAAGGGTGATCACATCCGGACAGACCTGATGCACCAGATCCAGACACTCGACACCATCGGCCGCGGTCACGACCTCGAAGCCCTCAAGCTCGAGATTGACCCTGATCAACTGCCGGATGGCCTTGCTGTCGTCGACAACAAGCACACGGCCACACGCCCCTGACACACTTCAGAGGGTAGGTCGGGCGCAGGGGCTGCGTCCGGGTTTTGCCCACTTCCGGCCCCGGACGAGTGGTGGGCGGACGGCACATGGCCGACACGGCGGCCCTGCGCACGGGCGCGCGACCGGGCCGGCGGCACGGGGCACGGCGGCGCCGGGGCGCGGGGGCGACGCGCGACGGCGACCTCGCGGAAATACCTGTTCACGGACACCCGCCAGAAGCTGGTAGTGTTTCATTCGTCGCCAAGCAGTTCGGCGACACGCCCCCGTAGCTCAGGGGATAGAGCATCGGCCTCCGGAGCCGGGTGCGCAGGTTCGAATCCTGCCGGGGGCACTTCCGGATAGACCCTCTGATCAGCGGAAACGCTGAGCAGAGGGTCTTTTTCATGCGGTTAGACGCTGCCGGACCGGTGGCAGTTGCGCTCGACGCTCCGGAACCGCGCGACTGTCCCTGCTCTGCGGTTTTCCCGAGGCGAAACGAAGCGCTGCCGGCCGGCCGTCCCGCGTCGCACTGCACCGTGGGACACACGTCGGACGCGAGCAACATCCCTTTCCACCCTGGCGCTTGACACTCCGCGTATGCGGCCGATGACCCGAGCGGCCCGACCGGCCGAGCGGTCACCGCGTCGGCACAGCTCGACGATCCCGGCGTGAAGGAACGGCGTGGGAGAGGCTTCTCCTACGAACGGAGATACAAATACGACCTCGCAACGAGCCTTGGCCGGGGCTTTCCCGAGGCAAAGCGGAGCGCCACGAGTCGACCGCCGCACGGCGCCCGGCGTCACGGGAGACGCTTGGGACGCGAGCCCGCACGGAAAGGAGCCGGGAGCAGCCCCTTCTTTCCAGCTCCACCCGAGCGTCGGTAGGATCGCAGGTAGGATGAGTGGCATGAGTGAGGCTACCGGTAAGTACTCGATCACCATGCCCCGCGACATCGCCGAAGCCGCCAAGGCCCGCAGCGGCCCGTCGGGGCTGTCCGCCTACGTGGCCGCCGCCGTCGCCCGCCAAATCGAGCGCGACAACCTCAACGAGCTCATCCAGGTCGCCGAGGCCGAACACGGACCCATCACCGAGGACGAGATCCAGGGCCTCCGCGACCAGCTCCACCAGGCGCGCCGGCAGCAGGCCCGCAATGAGACGAACGCGGCGTGACCCGCTCCCCCGCCACCCCGGGCGGCACACTCGTCCTCGACAGCGAAGGGCTGGCCAAGGCCGTGCTGCGCGATCGCGCAGTCACGGCCTGGCTCGCCCTTGCCCGCACCGACGACCTGCGCGTGATCACGTCCGCCGCCACCTTGGTGGAAGTGACCCACCCCCGCATCAACCGTCCAGCCCTGGAGTGGACCCTGTCCCGCCTCGTCATCGAACCGATCACAGAGTCGATCGCACGCCACGCTTCCACCCTCCTCGCCGACGCCGGCCTGCACGGCCACAAGTACGCCATCGACGCCATGCTCGGCGCGACCGCGCTGGCCTCACCCGGCCCTGTCACCGTGCTCACCTCCGATCCGGAAGACCTCACCGCGCTGTGCGGCAGCCGAATCACCGCCATCAAGATCTGACACTTCATATTGAGGGCATTCAGCGCATTCCCAAGTCGTGGGGTATGCGTGGGACGAGATGCCTGACAACTCGTCAACTACGCCTTTGGCCTGCGAAACTGCGTGGGACACGCACGGCCTCCGGAGCCGGGTGCGCAGGTTCGAATCCTGCTGGGGGCACCCTTCATGAGGTGCCCAAAGACCCCGTCACCAGCGGAAACGCTGAGGCCGGGGTCTTCGCGTTTGTGCAGGCGTATGCCGCTCGGAGCGGGCGTATGTCGGGGTCTGTGGACGAGGCGTGGACGGGATCTTGGAGCATTACGCCAGGTGAGCCCCGCAAAACGATGTGGCCCCAGGACAGGTGTAGGGGCCACATCGCAAGGCGGTACAGGTTCCCCCTAGTCGGCGGTGACCCCCCAGTAGCCGATCTGCGCGGGCCTACCGTCGCGGTAGAGCACTGTGCAGTTCCCCCGGGCGCGGCCTGGGAAGTCCAACCGCTCGGAATCGAGAGCGGCGTCCCACTCCTCGTAGGTGGGCCGGCCGTGAGGAGCCCACGCGCGCACTTCACCATCGGTCAGCGGCCGCATGAACGGACCGTCGTCGGTGTCCGCGGCCTCGATCATGAGAGGGAAGTCCAACACGGAGCCCGTGCCACCGGTGAAGATGTACTCCTGCCACTCCGGGTCGTGCCACAGTTCCTCGACGGATCGCCCCTCGAAGCCGTGGTTGTCCCGCGCCAGCTCGTCTTCCTGGGCCTGCCGGAACGCGGCCACCAGATCACGCTGATACGGGCCTGTATGAGTCCATGCGTTGCCGCCCATCCGCGTCCCCTCTCCATTCGAACTGCTTGTTCAAGAGCGGAGCGTAAGAGACGGCACTGACAGGGCACCCCGTCCCGACGATGGTCACACCCTGGAGACCACCCACAGGTCCCGCAGGGAAGGCCGGCACCTCGCTGAGACGCACCGGCTCAGGCCCGACCCCAAGCCTGGCGATGGCGAGCGACGCCGTACACCTGCTCAACCTGCTCAGCCGTCAGCACCCCCGAGAGCGGCGCCAGTGCCGCTACCTGACGCTCCTGGTACACGCGCACGCTGAGCTGTGTGGCGACCACCTTCAGATCAGTCACGCCGACGAAGACACTGTGCGGCGCAGCTCAGTTCGCTCTTCCCGGACGATGCCGACCACGCCATGACCACGCTCTCCGAAGCTGCGGGCCCAAGCCCGAGAATGTGCACGGAGGTTGCCCACCTTGGCGTGCCGACGTCGATGGCGGGGCAGCGCGGCCACGCACCGAATGCCAACGGGGGACTAGCCTGCGGAACAGAGGCCGTCGTTAGGACAGAACACAACCCCCGTGTAGTTATAGCCGACCCGTATGGTCACGGGATTCGGGTCGGGGGGGGATGTTGACGTAAGAACCCGCGTCAGCTGTAGCACTGAAGTGGACCGTCGTCCCGACAGTGAAGCTCGCAGTGCAGGTGCCGGTCGGATTCGGCGCCGGGTCGCCTCCGTACGGATCCCACGCTGAAATATGGCAGTTGATCCCGGCAGGGCTGCTGGTGATGGTTCCGCCACCCCAGCCGTCACCGACGTACGCGTTCAGTTGAGCGGTGGACTGAGCCTGAGCCGGGGCGACGAAGCCGATCGCGGCGGCCGTGGCGAGTCCGGTGATGACTCCCATCGCGCGCCAAGCGCGGTTTCTGTACTTACTCATGGGCAGCCCCTCTGATCGAACCGACCCCCTCCAACCAAGCTATTCGCCCCCTCGGGGACCCACAACCCGGGGCACGATCGCCGTCAGTGCCGCGGCGGTTGCCCTTGACGGCCGCAGACACTGTGTTTACGGAGACCAGGTTGTCCGGAGGTGCCTTCGACACGCCTGCACCGACGCGCTCCTGTCGAGCCGCGCTGATTCGCTGCATCGTCACGCACCACGTAAACGCCGGGCGCAGGGTGCTGTGGGTGAGCACCCACGACGCATTCCGAGTCAGACCACCGAATCACGTTGACAGGCAGTGCCAACAAGAGGCCCCCGGACGCGGCGCCAGGGGCCCCCGATTGTTCAGGCCGAATCACTCGTACTCGCGAAGCAAATCCTCAATCCGCCGGTTGGCGACGTCCTGACGTCCGTCGAGGCACTTCGCGTAGCGGGTCAGCAGGACCTCAACGCTGTTGCCGGCGCGCTCGGCAACTTCGGTGGGATCCACTCCGGCATTCCCGCATACAGCCGGGCGAACGCATGGTTCAGTGGCCCACTGTCCGATGGTGTGTACCTACTGCGGGTCACCCTGCGACATGACCTCGGCGTCGAGGTAAAGCCTGACTTCGAGCGCTCCCTCATGCGGGGTCTCGCCGCCCTCGACAGTGAGCGAAGAAGCCTCGAACGCCAACTCGACTCAGAGCACACTCAAGCCAGCCGGTCCGCATAACGCACAGATCAGCACGGCCTGGCGGGAACGGACCGAGCGCCCGACTTCCGCGCGGCGTGCCGATGCGCCGCCCATCTTGACTACCGGACTTCCGTGGAGATCGGGTCGAGGAAGAAAAGGCACTGGTCCGCGTTGAATTCGCCCACCTCGGCGACGAAGCGGAACCTGTCGCCCACGCCGACGGCGTCGGGGATCTTCTTGCCGGTCAGTCTCAGGTCGAAGACGTTGACGTCCTCGTACTTGAAGGCCGGGCCGACCGCCGTGTTCGGTCCCTTGTCGCCCGGGCCTAGGAGGAAGTCGTAGCGGGTGTCGTAGTCGCCGTGGGGCGCCATGTTAACGATCGAGCCGTTGAACGCGACCGTCTCGCCCTCGTGCCTGGTCGCGAAGTCCCGGTTCGCGTCGTCGCAGTCGTCCGTCTTCAGCAGCGCCGCGAACTCCGGGTTGTTCTGAGCCGTGATCACCTCAGGGGCGGCCGACTCGGCCGCGGCCGGAGCCGGCGTGGCGGAAGGCTTCTCGCTCGCGGCGGCCGCCGGCTTGTCCGGCTCGTCCTTCTTCTCGCCTCCGCCGCTGAGTGCGGAGGCGGTGCCGATGACGATGGCCAGGATCACGAGGACGCCGGCCGCCGCGCCGATCAGGGGCCACGGCAGCGGCTTCTTCGGCCGGCGGAAGTCGAGGGTGGTGCGAAACGTGCCCTGGGCCTGTTCGACGAGCTCCCAGCCGTCCTTCTGCATCTTCGAGATCACCAGGCCGTCGGTGCCGCGAACTGTCTGCACGGTCTTGTACTCGTAGTTGATCTCGTCGGCCATGCGGCTCAGCTCCCAAAAAAGATGGACTGTTCATACCAACGGCCTCGCGAGCGTAGGGGACGCCGCTAGGAACTCGGCATCACCGACGTCACCCTCCGCCCCATCCGGCGCGGCCACGGCCGAGGCCGCCGCGGTTGGTCGTGCGTCCGGAGCCGTGCGGGCGCAGAAGCCTCGGAGACACGTGACCGCCCCCATTCAACGGGGTGGGTGGCCCCACGCTCACACCACCAGTTGGAGCACCGCCCCGAGACGTTTACTACCGGTAGAAGACGGCCACGCCACCGTGATGCGAACAGGCTCCCTGATGGTGAGCGGCGTACGAGTACGTACCGTCGTTGCACAGAGCCGTCGCACCCCCGCCCGCAGAACTGGAGCCTCCCGACGAGCTGGACCCGCCGCTGGACGACGATCCGCCAGACGTCGAACTGCCGCCCGTTCCCGACCCCGCGGCAGCTGCGTGCGCGGTGACGGTCACCTTCACCTTGACCGTCTTCGTCACCGTCGGCGCGGGCTTCGGCTTCGCGGTCTCCGTCGCCGTGGCCGTCGCGGTGACCGTAGCCGTGGCCGTCGGCTGCACCTTGTCGTTGGCCACCGACTTCGTCGCGTTCGGGTTCTGACCGTCGGCGCCAGCGCTGCCCAAGCCCATGATGAACGCGAGGCCCAGGGCGGGCAGTACGAATCGTTTGCGGGCCCACTTGGGTGCGGGACGGACGGCCGGCGGTCCGGGCGGAGGCTGGAACGGCGGCTGGGGCTGGTAGTAGCTCATGGGATCCCCCTGCTTGAGTACGTGAGGCGTGAAGCTATCTACGCGGACCCATCAGATGTGAGGGATTAGTAAAGAAAGTGACCGAGTTGTGACACTGCAACTCTCAACTACCCCCGCAGGCCACCACCCCCGCACACCCGAGCCACCGCCGCGCCACTCTTTCAACTCCGGCTGGCAACAACCGGGGAAGTGGCCAGGAGAGGTGACGCACGCCAGACGAGCGCTCATCCACCGCGGGATCTAGCCTTCGGGAGGCCTAGTGCTGCCCCGCGCAAGTTCGTGGAGGGGTGTTCGGCATGGTCAGCCGGTCTTGAGTGGGGTGCCGTCGTAGGTCCATTTGTACGGCTTCGC